>JAGGTT010000011.1 GCA_021163565.1 Candidatus Tharpella sp. | reverse complement strand
TTGCCGGTACCGGTGAATTTGCGCTCGAACCTTTAGAAGTCAAGACTCATTTTGACCTGCAGGGTTTGCCGCTGCCGAAATACGCAGCCTACTATCGGCCCTTTTTTGCCGGGAAGTTTGCCGGCAGTCAGCTGAGCCTTACGGGAGATGTCACGGTTGCAAAAACCGAGAAGGGTGATCTCCTGATGCAGCTAGAAGATTTCGGCTGCAAACTGGAGAATTGTAAACTCAGTACGCCGGATGGGGACCTGCTCCTCAATCTGCCGCATTTTGAGCTTTCTCAAGGTATGATTGATTTTGATAAACATGAGTGTGTGATCGGTTTGATCAATGGAGATCAGGGACACTTGAATCTTATTCGGCGGACTGACGGTACTTTGAACCTTGTCGACCTGCTGCCGGCAGAGACGAGTAAGAACGAGGTGCAAGCGCCGGCGCAGTCTCCGTCGGCCAATGATACCTGGCACTTGTTGCTGACTCGTGGGAACTTACAGGGTTGCGCGGTGACATTCGAGGATAATGTGCCGCGCGGGGGCCGGACTCTTTTTGTCAGTGACCAGATTAATTTGCGGGTTGATCAGTTTGGCTCCGGCCGGAATGAAACCGGGAAACTTGATCTTAAGTTGCGGTTAGCAAAAAGAGGAAAACTTTCAGTCCAAGGTGCGGTGGGAATTGAGCCCCTGCAGGCGGAACTTGATATTAATTTGCAGAAATTTCCCCTGCCGCTGCTCCAGAACTATCTCAGTGAGTATCTTGATCTGGTTTTAGTCAGGGGTGAGTTTGCAACTAAGGGTCATCTGAGTTTTCTGCAGGGAGAGGCCCGTGATGATAAGATTGATTTTGCCGGTGATCTGTCACTCGATAATCTGAAAACAGTTGATAGTGAGCAGGCAGCTGATATTTTCGATCTGCGGCACCTGGCTTTAAGTCGATTCAAATATCATGCTCAGCCTCCGTCTTTCTCTCTTGAAAAAGCTCTCTTCAAGGGCCTGCAGGTGAATATCATAAAAGAGGGTGACGGTCTTACCAACTTGGAAAAAGTAGTAGTTAAAGAGGCTCCGGCAGCAGCTGATAAGGTCGACGGTCAGCCTGAAACTGACGCAGCAAGTGATTCGGCCCTGAAATTGGATCTCAAAGAGCTGGCTTTAGATGACAGCTCACTGCTGTTTCTGGATCGTTCTCTGTCGCCGGCGGTGGAAATTGTTTTTGATGATCTTAACGGCTCAGTTACCGGTCTTACCTCTCTGGGTGAGAAACCGGCCGAGGTTAAGTTTTCGGGGCGGCTGAACCGGCAGGCGCCGGTTTCGATTTCAGGTACGGTCAATCCGCTGGGTGAGTCACTTTTTGCCGATATTGAGATTAAGGGGGAGGGCCTCGGATTAACTTCGGCCAGTTCCTACAGCGGTAAATATATCGGTCATTTGATCAGTAAGGGTAAGGTTTCATTTGATTTGACTTATCATATTGAAGATAACCGGCTTGAGGCACACAATTCAATTTTTATAGATCAGTTTGATTTCGGATCCTCAGTTGAGAGTTCCGATGCGATGAATCTGCCGGTTAGGATGGCAGTTTCCCTGCTGCGGAACCGGCAGGGTGAAATCAGCCTTGATCTGCCGGTTTCAGGTGATTTAAGTGATCCTGAATTCAGTCTTGGCGGGATAATTATAAAGGTTTTTATCAATCTTATTACCAAGGCGGTAACTTCTCCTTTTGCCCTGATCGGTTCTTTGGTCGGTGGTGGCGATGACCTTAATCTGGTGAACTTTACAGAGGGCCGGGCTGAACTTGACAAGAGTGCCGAAGAGCCTCTTGCAAAACTGGCCGGAGTTCTCTATGACCGGCCGGGCCTGAAGGTTGAAATTGTCGGCCGCGCAGGCGCGGGAAGTGATCGGCAGGCTTTGCAGGAGGCTCATTTTATGAAACTTCTGCAGGTGCAGAAATTTGAGGATATGAGTGCCAAAGACCGGCCCCTAGCGATTACCGATGTGGTCGTGGAAAAGGATGAGTTTGGAGAATATCTCTGGCAGGCATATAAAGCGGCCCCGATCAAAAAAGAGAAGATTCTGCTTCTGGTTAAGAAGATCAAGCCGGTTGAGCAGGAACGGCTTTTGCGGGAGTTTGTCAAGGTGGATGACGATGAACTTCTAGGCCTGGCCCGCCAGCGGGCTCAGATAGTCATGACTTTTCTGAAGGCAAAAGGTCCTTTGGAGGCTAAACGTCTTTTCCTGGTAGCTCCGCAACTGTTGTCTGTAGAGGCTGGTGCTGCTGGAGACAAGGGGCAGCAGGTTGAGATTAAAATCAAGTAGGGTTACAGAATTGCTGTGGAAGATAAGGAGTTAATTGTAAAATATGGGGATTTTGCAAGAGTATGAAAAAATGGCATCTGAACGACAGGCCGCGAGTATCCCACCGCTGCCTTTGCGGGCGGATGAGGTGCAGGCGGTT
Source organism: Candidatus Tharpella sp. (assembly GCA_021163565.1). Lineage (GTDB taxonomy): Bacteria > Desulfobacterota > Anaeroferrophillalia > Anaeroferrophillales > Tharpellaceae > Tharpella. Next base: position 2,362 of record JAGGTT010000011.1, on the reverse strand, counting down.
ATTGAACAGCTGCCTTTATGTCGCGGCCAGGAGCGGGACGGCTTGCTCTATCTGCTTCGGGAGCGGGTTAATCCCGGAGTTGATGATGGGGCCAAGATCAAGGCCGATTTTCTGGCCCGGGTAGTCAACGGCCGGATAACTGATGTTGGAATTGAGCCGGTGCAGGCAGTGGCCTGGCTGGGAGAGATGCGCGGGGGTTACAATATTTCGCCGTTGCTTGAAGCTATGGATGATAATTGCGCTGAAGTAGCTGATACCGCGATATTAAGCCTTGAAAATACATTGCTGATTTATGATGCTTTTGCTGATGTGGTCGATAAATTTGCCGCCGGTCATGCCGGGGCTCGGAAACTGCTTGAGTCATGGGCTGCCGGCGAATGGTTTAAGCAACGTACGGCTTTGCCGGAGGAGTTAGTGCTGACGGTATTCAAGGTTCCCGGTGAAACAAATACCGATGATCTTTCGCCCGCTTCCGAGGCTTCCAGTCGCAGCGATATTCCACTGCATGCCCAGGCCATGCTGGCCGCCCGTTTGGAAAATCCGCTGGCAGAATTGGCCCGGTTGCGCGCCAAAGGTTATCCGATTGCCTATGTCGGTGATGTCGTCGGTACCGGCAGCAGTCGTAAATCAGCGATTAATTCTATCCAGTGGCACTTTGGCAATGACCTGCCTGGAGTACCGAATAAGCGGGGCGGCGGGGTCGTGATTGGTGGTATTATTGCCCCGATTTTTTTCAATACGGCCCAGGATTCCGGAGCTTTGCCGCTGATTGCTCCGGTTGAGAACATTGCCAGTGGTGATGTGATTACGGTTAAACCGTATGTCGGTGTTATTGAAAAAGAGGGTCAGGTGGTCAGTCGATTCAGCCTGCAGCCGGATACCCTGGCGGATGAATTTCGGGCCGGCGGCAGGATTCCTTTGCTGATTGGTCGGGAATTGACCCAGAATGCGCGACAGGTTCTGGGCCTTGAATGGGACAGCGGAATTTTTGTTAAGCCGGTTCAGCCGGAAGTCTCAAAAGCCGGTTATACCCTGGCCCAGAAAATAGTCGGCCGGGCCTGCGGCCGGGATGGAGTCAGGCCGGGAATGTACGTTGAGCCGGAGGTGGCAACGGTCGGAAGCCAGGATACGACCGGGCCGATGACCCGGGATGAGATTAAAGAGCTGGCGGCCCTAAATTTTTCCGCTGATCTGGTTATGCAGTCTTTTTGTCATACAGCGGCTTATCCTAAACCGATTGATGTGGAGATGCATCAAAGCCTGCCGGGGTTTATGACGGAACGTTCCGGGGTTTCGCTGGCTCCCGGTGACGGGGTGATTCACTCCTGGCTTAATCGTCTGCTACTGCCGGATACTTTAGGCACCGGAGCTGATTCGCATACCCGGTTTCCTCTGGGGATATCGTTTCCGGCCGGTTCCGGTCTGGTTGCTTTTGCCGCGGTTGCCGGTTTGATGCCGCTCGATATGCCGGAGAGTGTTCTGGTTCGTTTTTCGGGCCGGCGCAATCCCGGGATCACGTTGCGTGATCTGGTTAACGCGATTCCTTTGAAAGCGATTGCAGAGGGATTATTGACGGTTGCCAAAGAGGGGAAGAAAAATGTTTTCGCCGGGCGCATTCTTGAGATTCAGGGTCTTGAAGATCTAAGCTGTGAACAGGCTTTCGAGCTCTCTGATGCTTCGGCTGAACGCAGTGCTGCTGCCTGCACCGTCCAGCTCGGAGTTGAGCCGGTCAAGAAGTTTATTGCCTCGAATGCGGCTTTTATTGATGAACTGGTGGCTGCAGGTTACCAGGATGCTGCGACCTTGCAGCGCCGGGCGCGGAAAATGCGCGAGTGGCTGGTAAAGCCGGAGTTGCTGCGGGCTGATGCCGATGCCGTTTATGCAGCCGTCCTGGAAATTGATATGGGCACAATTTTTGAACCGATTTTAGCCTGTCCCAACGACCCGGATGATGTAGCGACCTTAAGTAAGATTCTTGCCGATGCACAGCGTTTACACAAAATAGATGATGTTTTCGTCGGTAGCTGTATGACCAATATCGGTCATTTTCGGGCGGTCGGTGAAATCCTGCGGGATGAGGGCCGGGTGCCGGTTAAGCTCTGGTTGACGCCACCGACAAAAATGGATGCCGAGCAACTGAAAAGCGAGGGTTACTATGCTCTCTTTGGCCAGGCCGGGGCCCGGATTGAGATTCCCGGTTGTAGTCTCTGTATGGGGAATCAGGCCCGGGTTGCTGATGGGGCGGTGGTTTTTTCAACTTCGACCAGAAACTTCGACAATCGTCTCGGGGCGGGGGCGCAGGTCTATCTCGGATCGGCCGAGCTGGCCGCAGTTACGGCTCTTTACGGCCGTTTGCCGACCC
>JAGGTT010000302.1 GCA_021163565.1 Candidatus Tharpella sp. | reverse complement strand
TTGGGATCCTCGACCTGATCACAGACAACTACTTTGTGTCCGGCTTTGACCAGAGAGGTTATATAGCCGGTTGCGGCGTGGTGCGGAAATCCGCACATCGGTACGGCATTATCATTTTTCTTGTTGCGGCTGGTGAGGGTGATTTTCAGGGTTTTCGCGGCGATTGCGGCATCATCAAAGAATATCTCATAAAAATCACCCATCCGAAAAAGCAGAATCTTGTCGTTATGTTTCGCCTTGACATCGAGGTATTGCCGCAGCATCGGGGTCAGCGTTTTTTTCGGTGCGGATGATTTTTCAGTTGTCATGATTACTTATCTGTTGAGACTGTTTTTTGATAGAGAATTCGCCATTTTCGCGGCCCCGACGCCATTTTATTTCGACTTCGGTAAGATCTTTGGCTTTACTGTGTTGGCAGAGCTTTTCTGCAGCTGAAGAGAGTTGCTTGGCTGACCCTTTGAGGATTGCAACCGGCCCCGCCATTGTGGCCAGTTGGACAATAAAATAGTCTTCGGTCACCGTTCCAAGAAGTTCAAGGTTGTCAGCCCGGTTGCGGCCGACGATAATAAACTCATTCGCCTTTTGCAGAGGGTAAAAACGCCCGAATTTCAGGAGTTCAAGGTCGGTTGCAGTCGGAATCAGGTTTTGCTGATAGAGGGTTTTAACCCGCAGGGCGAAGCCGGGGTCGGTCAGCAGGCAACCACCGGCTGGGGTCAGGTAGTCTCTGACCTTAAGTTCCTCCGCCAGAGCCATCTGCGGTTTACGGCCCCGGCCGCTGAAATCAAAGAGTTTATCGCGGTCGATCAGTCCGGCATTCTCAGCCCGGGTTGGAGTTAGGAGCTTGGCACTTAAAGGGCGTAAGAGCAGGCCTTCAGTCTGGCTCAATTTTTCAATTCGGCGCATTGTGTCCCGGCGCTGAGAGAAAGGCCGCTGACCAACGACCTCACCGGTAATAATTGCTTGAACTTCCATCTCCTCAGCTTTGATCCGGGCTTGAGTGAGCATCATTATCTTACAGTCGAGACAGGGGTTGAAATTCTTGCCGTAACCATATTCAGGTGCCGCCAGCATTTTAAGATAGTTCGGGGTCAGATCAATAATCTCAAGATCGATTGCGTAACTTTTTCTGATCTGTTCACAATACTCCGCTTCCCGGCCTTTGATATCATAACCGAAAAAAGGGGTTATAAATTTCAGAGCCTTAACCTGCAGGCCCTGTTGCTGGATAATTTTGATTGCGAGAATACTGTCAAGACCCTGTGAAAAGAGGGCCAGGATTTCTGGTTTCGTCGTCATTGTCTATGCTTTTGAGAGGTTGTGTGAAAATTCAGCAAACTGGGTGAATTTCAGAAACCGTAAATAGTAACAAACCCGCCGCAAAACAGCAAGAGCCAAATCGTTAATAATTTTTTTGAATTAAAGTTGCTGATGACATTCCGGACCGCGTTGGTCCCGAAAAAAACTTGTCATAAACCATTCAGATAGGATATGGAAAAATAACTTTTTAGAAATCGGAGGGATAATTGATTTTATGAACAATGATGGTGCTTCATTTTTTCCTATGGACTGTCAAAACGGCTGTTTGATCAAGGTCGATTTTTTACTTGAAGAGCTCTTGAAAGATGGATTTATCGATCAGAAGGCGGTAGAAAAATGTCGGCGCTCGGCTCTGATAAAGCGCCGGAATCCGATGCATCCGATGACTTTGATCGGGTCTCTCAAGATTGAAAACAAACGGGTTCCGGGAAGTGTTATCTCAGTCGAAGATATCGCCTCCTGGGTGGCATCCAAAGCCGGTCTTTCCTATCAGCATATTGATCCCCTGAAACTGGAAGTTCATACAATTACCAGTCTTAACCTGCCCTTGGCATATATCGAACGCTTCAACATCATGCCGGTTGAAGTGACCGATGATAAAGTAATAGTCGCCACCGCGGAACCTTTCGTCGATGACTGGGTGAAGGAGTTGAGCCAGGTTCTAAAGAGAAAGATTGAGCGGGTCATTGTCAGCCCGGTAGATATTAAACGTTACCGGCAGGAGTTTTTTGCCCTCGCGGCGTCGGTAAAAGGGGCCACTGACAGCGATGGGCGGAATAGCTCGGCGCGAATATCCGATTTTGAACAGCTGGTAACTCTGGGGCGGGCCGGAAAACTTGATGCCAGTGACCAGCATGTTGTCCATATTGTGGACTGGTTGCTACAGTACGCTTTTGACCAGCGGGCTAGTGATATCCATTTGGAACCGCGGCGTGAAAACGGTAATATCCGTTTTCGGATAGATGGGGTTCTGCACCAAATTTATCAGGTTCCGCTTAACGTGATGACAGCTGTAGTCAGTCGGATCAAAGTTTTAGGACGTATGGATGTGGCCGAAAAGCGCCGGCCGCAGGATGGTCGTTTGAAGACGGTTACGCCGCATGGAGAAGAAGTTGAACTCCGCCTCTCAACTATGCCGACAACATTCGGTGAGAAGCTGGTTATGCGGATTTTTGACCCGGAAACTTTGAAAAAATCATTTCAGGAGTTAGGTTTCAGCGCTGATGAGTTAAAGACCTGGCGCGGCATGGTTGAGCGGCCGCACGGAATTATTCTGGTTACCGGGCCGACCGGTTCCGGGAAAACCACGACCCTCTATTCGACCCTTAAGCATATCACCCGGCCGGATTTGAATGTCTGTACGATCGAAGACCCGATTGAGATTGTTGATCCCAACCTTAATCAGATGCAGGTTCAGCCTTCAATTGATGTAACCTTTTCCAGCGGTGTCCGGACCCTTTTGCGCCAGGATCCGGATATTATCATGGTCGGTGAAATCCGTGATTTGGAAACAGCGGAGATCGCGGTTCAGGCATCTCTGACCGGTCACCTGGTTCTTTCAACCCTGCATACCAACGATTCAGCCTCCGCGATAACCCGCCTGCTCGATCTCGGAGTCTCCGATTTTCTGCTTCAGGCAACCCTGCTCGGAGTGACCGCCCAGCGTCTGATCCGGACTCTCTGTCCTTTCTGCAAACGTGAAGAGTCGATTGACGAGCACGCCTGGCACCTGCTGACTACGCCTTGGGAAATAGAGCCGCCGGAGACGATCTTTCATGCCGTGGGCTGTTCGGAATGTCGGCGTACCGGCTATCTCGGGCGAACCGCCATTTTTGAAATGATGCTGATAACCCCGGATCTGGCCGGGCTCATTAACTCCTCTGTTAATCTGGACGTTCTGCGCCGCCAGTCAATTCGTGACGGTATGCGGCCCCTGCGTTTAAGCGGTGCCAATGTCGTGGTTGCGGGGCTTACGACCCCGGAAGAGGTTTTTAAAGTAGCACCGCCTCCCCGTAATCTCGGGAGTTGGCAGAAATAAAAAAACCGGCCT
>JAGGTT010000273.1 GCA_021163565.1 Candidatus Tharpella sp. | reverse complement strand
TCAACGTCTGACTGCCGAAGGTTATCGTGATATCTTCATCGCCCCCGACTGGGCCCGTAACAAACTTCAGGTTCTCCAGCACCTTGACCTCTACCAGAAAGAACAGAACAGTTTTCAGGGTAAATTAGCTTTAGCATAATTGTTCTGCGGATTGATTACTGGTGTCGGCAGCTGACATAGAATTATTATTAAAAGCAATCGAAGTTAATTGACAAATTCGGGAGAAAGAGGTACTTTTCCCAACGTACTCGTCGTTTGTTTCTTTGCTCATATATTTCCATACACTGTGCTGCCAGAAGGGCAATTTGCATAGACAAATTTTAGGGATATCTGTTGATAATGAAAAAGAATGATCGGATATTTATTGCCGGACATCAAGGCCTGGTGGGGTCGGCGATTGTGCGTTGTCTGCGGAAGAATGGTTATAAAAACTTGCTTTTATGCACCCGATCAGAGCTTGATTTGACTGAAAAAAAGGCGGTTGATGACTTCTTTGACAGTCAGAAGCCTGAGTATGTTTTTTTGGCTGCAGCCAAAGTTGGAGGTATTTATGCCAATGATACTCAGCCGGTAGACTTTATCTATGATAATCTGGTTATTCAGAATAACGTATTGTGGGCGGCCTTCAAGAACCCGGTGAAAAAATTGATTTTTCTGGGCAGCTCCTGTATTTATCCGCGCTTAGCACCTCAGCCGATGCGGGAAGAATATCTGCTCTCCGGTCCATTAGAACCGACCAATTCAGCCTATGCCGTAGCCAAGATTGCAGGTATTGAGATGTGTCGTGCTTTTAATAAACAGTATCAGACCAATTTTGTTTCCGTGATGCCGACCAATCTGTATGGGCCGAATGACAACTATGATCTCTTGAATTCGCATGTATTGCCGGCAATGATCCGAAAATTTCATCTGGCCAAACTGGCAGCAGTCGGCGATAACGCAGCTTTGGCGGCGGACGCTGAAAAATATGGTCAGATTCCGGATGATTTCTATCGGAATCTGATGCAGATCGCAACTTTTAACGGGTATGGTCTTAACGGAACCGGGGCATCCGGCTTAGTGTTACCCACCGCTGTAAAGAAATTATCGACTGTAAACCTCTGGGGTACCGGTACTCCGAAACGTGAATTTCTCTATGTTGATGATTTGGCTGATGCCCTGCTTTTTGTGATGTTTAATTGTCAATCAACGGAACTTCTCAATGTCGGTAGTGGAGTTGATTACACTATCCGTGAATTAGCTGAAACCGTACGCCGGGTGGTGAAATATACAGGGGCAATTGATTTTGATACGACGAAGCCAGACGGTATGCCACGCAAACTGTTGGATGTGTCTCGTTTAAGTAAGCTTGGTTGGCGGTATAAAATTACCTTGGAAGAGGGTATACTGACTGCCTACGAAAATTATCTTGAAGGGGTTAAAAATTGAAAAAAGCACTGATTACCGGGGTTACCGGTCAGGATGGGGCCTATCTGGCCGAACTGCTGCTGGGGAAAGGCTATGAGGTTCACGGGATTAAACGTCGCTCCTCATCATTTAATACGGCCCGGGTTGATCATCTCTATCATGATCTGCACGAGGATGATGTTCGTTTTATGATGCACTACGGGGATCTGACTGACTCGACCAACCTGATTCGTATTATTCAGGAGGTTCAGCCCGATGAGATCTATAATCTGGCCGCCCAGAGTCACGTGCAGGTCTCATTTGAAACCCCGGAATATACGGCTAACAGTGATGCTCTGGGTACTCTACGTCTACTCGAAGCCATTCGTATTTTAGGTCTGGAAAAAAAGAGTCGATTCTATCAGGCTTCGACCAGTGAAATGTTCGGTCTGGTTCAGGAGACGCCGCAACGTGAAACTACGCCGTTTTATCCCCGTAGTCCCTACGGTGCGGCCAAGGTTTACGCTTATTGGATTACGGTTAACTATCGTGAAGCTTATGGCATGTTCTCTTGTAACGGTATTCTCTTTAATCATGAATCATCGGTTCGGGGCGAGACCTTTGTGACCCGCAAAATTACCCGTGCGGTGGCCCGGATAAAGCTTGGATTTCAGGATAAAATCTATCTTGGTAATCTTGATGCCAAGCGCGATTGGGGTCATGCTGCCGATTACGTTAAAGCGATGTGGCTGATGTTGCAGCAGGAAAAACCCGAAGATTTTGTTATTGCCACCGGTAAGACCCGTACTGTTCGTGAATTTGTTGAAAATGCCTTTACCGAAATCGGTGTTGAAATTGCCTGGCGAGGTAGTGGCGTGGATGAGATTGGATACGATAAAGCCGATGGCAAGGTCAGGGTTGAAATCGATCCTCGTTATTTTCGTCCAACCGAGGTTGAACTGCTGCTTGGCGACCCGAGTAAAGCCAAAGAAAAATTGGGCTGGGAGCCGGAAATCAGTTTTGCTGATATGGTAAGCTCTATGGTTGCCGAAGATCTGGTCGAAGCCCAGAGGGATCATTTCTGTCATAACCAGGGATTTAAGGTTTACAACCACGATGAGTAGAGTGACTGTTGTTGACAAATTTAATCCGTATGGGTTGTAGTAACTATGGAAACCCCTCAGGTTAACTTGAAATTTAGACTAAGGAAGGAAAAAAATGGTCAGTAATATTTCAGCAAATGCAAATGTTTCCATCAGTCCCAATGGTGAGGAATTCCAGCTTCCAGTCGAAGCTGACTATCAGGTTGAAAATGAACGCCTGGCCGCTCTGGTTAAGGAACATAAAGCTCTTGGTCACGAAATTGTTGTCGTAATGGGTGTCGGTTTTGTCGGTGCGGTCATGGCCGGTGTGGTTGCTGACTCCTGCGATAAAGAGACCGGAAAACC
>JAGGTT010000018.1 GCA_021163565.1 Candidatus Tharpella sp. | reverse complement strand
TGGGCCAAGGCGGCGCTGGAACGGTTGCCGTTGGGAAGATAGGGGGCCGGCAGGTCGAACTGGTTGAAGTCGGTGACATTGGCGGGGATAGAAGCTTTAATTGAAAATGGAGAAAAGCCGTGGATTTCAAGAATCATCGCATCGTTAAAAATCGAAGAACCATTCTCAAGAAAACCGCTTAAAGCCACTTGATCGCCGTTTTTACTCTTCAGAATCAGGAGAATTTTAACTGCGGCGGCGGCCGGAGTTGTAACCGACCAGTTACCGGGATTTTTTTTAATCTCAGCGACCATCAGCGCCTGCGTATCCAGCAGAGCCTGCAACCACTTATGATAAAGCAAAAGATCGACCGTTCCAGGCTCAAGTTCAGGGGCATGCTCCTGCTGATAAATCTTCCGGCTGAAGGGAAAACGCAAAACCAGAAGCCAGGGATTTGATTTCACCACAGATCTGGAGCCAACGACAACCGGCCCGTTCCCTTTTGCAGTACCAGTAATTCTGGAGATCAGAAATTCAAACTGCCGGGGTTCAGGTGCGGCCAACTCTGCTCGCATTCGAACCATCAACCCATTAATGAAATGCTTCTGACCGGGAGTAAGATTATCACTGAAAACTTTAATCTCAGGCTCGATTGCCGGCGGTTTTACAATTTTCACCAGTGAGCTCGAAATCCAACCGCACTGGCCTTCTTCCGAGACAATATAAAACCAGCCGTCCCGCTCTTTGAGAACTTGCACCTGGTTCTGCCGCTGCAGGGAGAAGATTCGAGGGCTCTGCTTGTGGGGAGCTTTACGAATATTGGCCCGGCTGACTTTGACAACCCCGTGCGTTCCAGCTACAGTCGAACTTGACTCCGCTGAACCGGTGAGCATTCCCAGACTAAGCAGGCAGAACAGAAAAATTTTGAAGAATATTCGCAACTTAGATTCAGATAACCTTAAAAGGGTGGCTTGAAAAATTAGAATTTTTATTCTAGTGCAAGGCGGACGAAGATTTTAACCGCAGGAATACACTGAGTATTTTGAGGATTAAAATTTGAGTTTAACGTAGCAATTGGAGAAAAAGGCAATTTTTCAAGGTACCCTAAAGTAAAAGCATCTCCTGACAGGCCCGACCGATCTCGGCAAACTCATCCGCAAAGATTGTGCGCGGGTCAAAGACGAGCCAGTCATCAATAATTCTCACAACAATAGGCCGGGAGCGGGCTCTTAGATACTTTTCGAGCCGGGCCGAACTCTCTCCCTGAACTCGAAGAAAAAGGGCAAAGGTTGCGAGCTCAACCATGGGCATCGCCCCACCACCGGCCCGCGAGACGGAGGGCGCGACTTGCAGCTGCACTTTCTCAGATCCAAGACAGGCACGTTTAACTACCCGATGCAGCTTCTGAGCCTGTTTTTTCAACTCATTGCTACCGACCGTCAACATCCGCAAGGTGGGGATTTTCTCAGTCACGACCGCCGGATCAAGATAAAATTTAAGTACCGCTTCAAGGCCGGCCAACGTCATCTTATCAATCCGCAAAGCCCGGTTTAACGGATGTTTTTTCAGTTTTTCCACCAGCTCTTTACGGCCGACGATAATTCCGGCCTGGGGCCCACCCAACAGTTTATCACCACTGAAGGTCGCCAGGGCGACACCATTTGCCATAATTTCAGAGACGGTCGGTTCACCGGTAAGGCCGAAGGCTTTAAGATCCAACAGGTTACCGCTGCCGAGATCTTCAATCACCGGCAGGTCATATTTCTGCCCCAGCGCCACCAGCTCCCGCATCTCCGGCTGATATGTAAACCCGGCTATCCGATAATTACTGGTATGCACCTTCAGCAGCAAAGCGGTCTCTTCATTTATAGCGGCCTCGTAATCTCTCAAATGGGTCCGATTGGTGGCCCCGACTTCACGTAATACAGCTCCGCCCTGAGTTACAATCTCGGGAATGCGGAAAGCCCCGCCGATCTCAACCAGTTCTCCCCGAGAGACCACAACTTCGCGCCCGGCAGCCAGAGCCGAAAGGGCTAAAAGCACGGCCCCGGCATTATTATTGACAACCATTGCGGCTTCGGTACCGCACAAACGGCAGAGCAGACTTTCAACATTGACATAACGAATACTGCGCGAACCGGTGCTTAAATCATATTCGAGATTAGAGTAACCACCGGCCACCGCAGCAATCTGCTCAACCGCCGCCGCAGGTAGCGGTGAACGACCGAGGTTGGTGTGAATAACGACACCGGAGGCATTGATCACTTTTTTCAGGGCCGGAGCTAAAAATTCTGTCAGAATTTCATCAAGCTCACGCCAGAAACCCTCATCCGGAAACGAAGCCTTGACTTTGAAATTTTCCCGCAGGACCCTCTGTTTCACTACCTCAAGCAGCTTTCGGATATGTTCGGTTACCAGCGGGCGCGGAAAACGAGGCATAAATTCACGCCTTAGAGCTTCATGCAGAAGTTCATCAACCGCCGGCAGCTGCGCCAGCTCCGACTGTAGGCGTTTTTTTTCAGTATCTGTTTTAACCATATTTCTTTACCCACCTGAGACTGGTTACGATTTACTCACTGCCTTTTTCATTTTCTTAATTACCGGCTCCCGGCAGATGTCACGGAAGTTGTTGACTCCGATAAAAAACTCACGCATCATGATGACCCAGTAGTAGTAGCCTTTAGGTGTCAGGTAGAGCTGGTTGCCCTCCTGCTTCAACGCTTTGAGACTCTTAAAAAGAGC
>JAGGTT010000220.1 GCA_021163565.1 Candidatus Tharpella sp. | reverse complement strand
CTGGCATTGTGCGCGGTCATAACCACTGCTTGACTCCGGGATTCAAGCAGACGCTGGAAGAAAGCGTAGCGATAGTTTCGTGCCAAGGTCTCCAGAGAGTGATTACTGTTTAAAGCTTTACTTCTTAAATCACGCACCTGACCAAGAACCAGGGGCAACTGTGATTTAAGGGCATAATCAGCGACAAACTGCTCGTCAGCAAATGCATCTGGCCGCAGGTTGTGATTCAGATGGATCACTCCCAGGGTGAGGCGATTCTCTGCAACAAACTCCTGCGCCAGTTTAAGCAGAGCCATCGAGTCAAGCCCACCGGAGCAGGCAATCCAGATCTCTACAGCTCCGGTCTCATATAGAAAACGGCTGAAGAATTCAAATATCGTCCGGCGCACCATAGATAACCTGCACCAGATATGATAATGGGGTTACAATTGCGGATACAGTTTCCGGGTTTCTTTCGGGAACCCCGACGACAACCGGCAATGGCGTGACACTCAACCTGAAAGGAAGATCTTTTGCAGCGGAATTCTCTAACCATTTCAGCAATAGTTCAACCGAGGTTAAACTGGTTATTTCCAGCGTCAGAGAACCGCGTGACAACTCTTTCAGCTCGACCCTTTTAACCGTCTGCAATGATTTAAAACGTTGCTTGAAAGTAATAAAATCAGCTGTCTGCCGAAAACCTGTACACTTGAGCACTATCCGCTTCTCACTGCCACCAGGAACAATATAGTCACGCAACAGTCTGTCAACAACACTTTTACGTATCTTTAAGTTAAGATCGTTTGTCAAACGCTCCATCCCCACAACATAATCGGAACTTATAACCTTACTGCTGACGGTCGGCAAACGGGTGATTGTACTATTTTTCATATCGATAAAAGCGATCTTTGCCATACTATGCCAGAATGATTTTCGCAATGAGGCAACCTGCTCCTCCCGCACTTCGGACGGCCTGACGACAACAACCAGATCACCATTCATCAAGCCCTTAAACCAGGAAGCCTTAAACTCCCGGACTACACCAGCGTGATCGCTGTTCATGAGTTTGATAAACATCGACTTAAGCTCTGGCGAAAAGCCCGCAACCCGGGTCAGCTCAAACCCGTAAATCTCCAGCCCCTGTTGCAGACCAATCTCTAAAACTGTGGGTTCCAAAACCGGGGTAGAAAGCTCACCAGAATGACTTCCACTCCCTAAACCGTCAGCTGACCCGGCCGGTTCTGGGGACAGAACTACAAGTTCCAATACTTTCACCTGAAGTCTTTTGGTATGCTCGATTTTTTTCAGATTACTTGCTATAAGTTCGCTGTTAAGCTCAACCTTCAATTCGATCTGATAGAGCTCTCCCAGAGTCCGTTCACTCTGAATTTCAAAATTTTTAATGTAAAGATTACGATTCTTAAAAATTATTTCATCAATCTGCGGCTCAAACTTATGATTTACAGCCATATCCTTATAAATATAATCGTTTAAGGCTTCACTCAAGGCATCAGAGATAGACTCTTTACGAGCTTTTTCCACACCTTCCGTCAATACCGCCTGCCCGGATATCATCTTTACCGCCACCGCCGCATATAAAGGCTGCGCTAGAGACATTACAAGAATGAATTTGATTAGCGTCAGGATGCAAATTTTTCGGGCCAATAATTTACAGTCCATCACTGAGCGGTCTCTCCATCGGCAGAAAAAGTATATGGTTTAAGATCGCCTAAATATTCATCCAGAGGCTCCTGCATGGTTTCCGGCAACAGGGTCACAACTGTTTTACAGTAAGGCAGGAAACGGGGAAGAATTTTCGACCCGGAGGTTAAGACATTATCGGATCCCCAGAAGAAAATCACCAGAAATATAATCATGGAGATAAAAACTACACTTTTTAGGCCCCCGACCAGAGCGGCAAAGAAACGGCTCGTAACTGTGATGGCCCCACCGGCCATATTCGATTTTATCAACAGATAAACCAGAAAAAATAACAAAACCGAGAGCAGATAGATAACAATAAAGGCGATAAAGGTAGTAAGTACCTTATCTCTTAAGAGGGGCAACAATACCTCAGCCCCGATAAGATAAAAACGTGAAGCTGAGAGAATACCAACAAAAACTCCGAGCAGAGCAATAATCTCAGCCAGCAAACCCCGTATATAACCCCAAAAAGCTCCGCCCATAATCAACAGAATAATTATAACATCCAGTGAATTCAACAAAATTGCCTCCTTTATATAAGTCCTTATCTCAATTCATTCTTCAACACGGATAAAGCCGCCTGGTGGGCACTGTAAATCATCCCCCCCAAACCGAAACCCGGCAGATTGTGCCAGCCGACCCGATAAAAGCGGCAGAAACTCCCGGTCAAAGGCAGAAATCCTGCCCCCATCATTGCCGGAAGATGGGGCTGCCAGCCCCAAGTATCACCAATCTCTACATTTTTCTTGCCATCTCTCTTGCCGGGTTCCATCTCTTGCCAGAGATGCCTGACTAATGCATCGCCTCCCTGATCATCAACCCCTAAACCTAAGACTGGAGTAAAAAATTCTGTTTTAGACAACTCGGTGGAGTTATTGCAATCTAAATGATATAATGAATTCTCACCACCAATACAAGAGTCTCTTCTGAAAAAACTCTGGGAATGCTGAAAACCGGGATCATCAAGGAGAAGCTGTCGCTTAAAGTCATGACGCTGATTCCCCTCAGGAATCTCCCGGCGCAACCGATCAGGATTGGAATCGGCGAGATAAACCGTCGAGCGACAGGCAACCATATTGTTATGACCGACTCCGATAAACCATTTACCATCAAAGACTGGCGACCAGGTTTCAGTCGTCCGGTCGGCACCGTTGGCAAGCAGGTACTCTAAAATTTTACGCTTAAGCGCTCCCGTATCAATCAGAGCGGCAGGTTTAAGCAGGCTCTGAACCCCATACGCAAACGCAAGTAACGGTAACTGCCTAAAACGATAGAGAGAGAGTAACGGCACCAGTGAAAACCACTTGCACTGCTCAGCAAAAGTAATATCATTTTCTTTCAACCACAGCGGCAGGGTATAGCGGCGACTCTCGCGTAACAACTCACTCCGCACCAGTAACTGAAACATATGCCAGAAACCGCGCATTGAAGTTGCGGGCATATCCAGATTCTGAGACATACACCCGTCAATCAACTGCCATATTTTTTCGAGCTGTTCCCACAACTCAGGCCGCAGGTTGGAACCAGTAATCCCGGACTCTGAAAAATTACCATCAGAACCTGTTACAACCGGCCAGTTTTCTATTTCAGAACCTTTCTGCCAGGAAAAAAAACTGCTCTCCGGAATTTTTATGTCAACAAAATCTGATAGCAGAGTCGCCGGATAACCCCGCACAACCGGTATGATAAAATCGGGCGCCGGCAGGCTCTCTTCGAGAGGCGGTAAAAGTAGAATCCGGGCCCCTTCTTTAAGCAAAAAAGCCGCGCTCAACAAGGCGGCAAGATCACTCTCACGACAAGCCACCTCGTAATCAACTGCCATATATTACAACCAACATTTGCTTTAACTGCATCAGCTCACCGGAGACTCTAACAAAAAAATTTTTCGTTCATGGCATTCAAATTGCATTTCACACCCCTGCGGAAAAATAAAACTGCGGGGACAGTGCCCATAAGGAAAATTCAGCAAAACCGGAAAGTCATCGACAGCAAAGAAATTCCGCAGGAAATCCGACAGCAGAGGCTCTTCCGCTTGATTCGGCAGAGCAAACTCCCCGCAGATAACCGCAGCCGGACTCTTAAATACTCCCGCCAGACGCAGTTGCGTAAGAGCTCGGTCAATTCGATAAAGAGGCTCACCACGATCCTCTAAAAAGATAATTTTACCGGTAAAATTCGGCATAAAACCGGTACCGGCAAGTGCCGCCAATATCGTCAATGTGCCACCCAGCAGGCGCCCGGAAAAAGTATCAGGGCGCAAAAATTCTATCTCCGGTGCGGCCAAACTGGCCGAAAGTAGCGGATTGAGCTCTCCGGCATCGGCCCCGGACAGCAGCGCCCAGAGTAAGTCGCTGTTTACGGTATCGGGACGTGCCATATCAACGGCGAGCATCGGCCCGGAAAAGGTTATCAATCCGATTTTATGCCAAAGTGCCATCTGCAGGGCCGTAATGTCACTAAACCCTAAGATTATCTTAGGGTGCTTACGGATCAGCTTAAAATTTAATCGCGGCAACAGAGCCATGGAACCGTATCCGCCCCGAGCCGCGACCAGACCCCCAACCTCGGGATTGAGAATTAAACTTTCAAAATCCGCCAGGCGGGCCTCGATATCTCCGGCAACGTGATAGTTACGATCATAGAGTGAGTTTCCTTCACAAAAACGGTATCCCGATTGCGAAAGAAACTTCTTGCCTCGGTTAACATACTCTTCACGTACCGGGCTTGCCGGAGCAAAGATTCCCAAGCAATCACCTCTATATAAAGCCTGTGCTTTTAATACCATAGAAAATAAAAAATAAAAAACAGTACCGACCTGATAGAAATAAATTCGAACATCAGACTTAGCAAAACAATTGACAAAAGTCAAAAATTATATTAAGTCCTCCTAATATTTAGTTTTTTTGGAAACTGCAAAATGGAGTTTTAAAATACCTTGTTGAGTTAATAATATCTAAAACAGCAAACAGACAAAAAGTGTTTTTATACATTGGCTAAAAAACCAGGTTTACTATCCAGATTAAAGGGTGTTTTTAAGCGCCAGAAAGTTCAGGCAGTTGATATCTCAGATGGGGCTATCGAATCACTTGAAGAACAGCTTAAGAAAGCTCCGAATAACTTTCGTCTGCGGCTCAAGATTGCCGACATCTATCTCACCCGCGGCGACCGCGAACAGGCCATAACCGAGTACTGTAACAGTGCCCGTCTTTATGCCGAAAATGATTTCATACCACTGGCAATTGCCACCTATAAGAAAATACTTAACGAAGACCCTGAAAACCTTGACGCCAACCTTGAGCTGGGACGCATCTACCAACAGAAAAAATTTTATGCCGATGCGACCTCCTATCTCAAAAAGTCTTTCGACTACTATCATGCCAATGGTTTACAGGATAAAGCCCTGCAACTTCTAGAAATCATAATTGAGATAGCTCCAGAAAAAGAACCATACCAGTCGTTACTCAAAGAATTATTTCCCGAGCACCAGGAAAACACCAAAAGTATCTATTCCGATTTAATAGTTACAAAGAAATATGAATTAAGCGACAGTCCGGAAACCGACATTGATCAGCTCACCACAAGTGACAGTTTCTTTGATTTAGGGGAGGAACTCGGTACTGATATCGGCAATTTAGAGATAGAGGGTGACAGCATATTTGACAGTGAGACCCTTTCAAACACAGACGAGGAGGGTGAACCGCACGGAGTGGAAGAGATCTTTAAGACTTTGAGATCAACCTATAATGATGATACGAACGAATCCGACCCGGACAAGTTCCACTACAACCTGGCTTTAGCCTACAATGAACTTAAGATGCCGGAACAAGCTCTACTGGAAACTGAAGAGGTCTTGAAATCGAATAACTTCAGACTTTCGGCCCTGCTCCTTAGAAGCCAGATATTTCTCAGTCAGGGTTCACTGTCAACAGCTCTGGCTCAGGTACAACAGGGACTTTTGGAAAAGGCCTTGACGATGCAGGATTTTCTGACCTTCAAACTTCAACTGGGTTTGATTCTCAAAGAGATGGGCCACTATCAACAGGCACTTGAAGCCTTCCGTGAAGCCCACTCCCTGGATCCGGATAACCAGAAGTTGGTTGAAGACATTGAATCTCTGGAAAATATTAGCGAATCATAAAGATCTTAGAGAGCCTTAAGCCATAATTAATTATAAATTATGCTTCAACCTGTTTCCTGACCATAATTTGTTACAATCAACTCTTATGGCTCCAAATTTAGGATAATAATGGCAATTTTCAACTATAAAAAGAGAGAAATCAGTGCCAAGATTGTTTTCTACGGTCCGGCACTTTGCGGCAAGACAACAAATGTTCAATATATTCACCAAAAACTGAATCCTCGGCAAAGAGGTAATCTGGTATCACTGGCAACCGATGCCGACCGGACTCTGTTTTTTGATTTTCTGCCAATTGAGCTTGAAAATGTCGGCGGATTCAAAACCCGTTTCCAGATATACACGGTTCCGGGACAGGTCTATTACAACTCAACTCGAAAGGCGGTTCTAACCGGTGTCGATGGGGTGATCTTTGTCGCGGACTCTCAAACCTCCATGAAACTTGAGAATCTTGAGAGTTTCAACAATCTGATCGAGAACCTCAAATACTACAATCGTGACATCAGTCAACTACCCCTGATTCTACAGTATAATAAAAGAGATCTCGAAGATATCATGAGTATTGAGGATCTCGATCGACTCTTCAACCAGCCTCACCTGACAAGTTATGCGGCTTCGGCGGTCACCGGCAATGGGGTTTTACAAACGCTGACAGCCTGTTGCAAACTGGTTTTACAGGATTTAAAGAGCAAGAGTAAACGTACCGAACAGAGTACAACTCTCAAATCAAAAATTCAACCGGCAGCTCCTCAGACCAAGACTTTACCTCCGGCTCCGGAAACCGGCATCACCGCCACTGCAGCTCATGATATTACGACTACTGCCGCCACCGGGACAGACTCCGTAGCAAAGCCTACATCAACACCACAGATTACCAAGCAAGAAACGAAATCAGCTACAATTACAACTAAAACTGACGATCCCCGCCCGCCGTTCATATTTCCCGGAAACCAACCGGAATCACTGACACGGATGGAAGCACCACAGTCAGCAGATCCTAAAGCTCCCTTTATTCCGGAGATTGCTGAAGTTGGAAAAGCTCGGATTATCAACCCCTACACCATTACACTGCCGTTGCGTTTGGCGACTGACAGTAATCAGCAAAACCTGCTCAATATTGACATAACCATCGCAATTAAAGACTTTTGTAAAACAATTTAAAATAATGATGGTATCGTAAAAAAGTCCTACCTGCTGCATCGCAGTGATTTTGCCCTACCGTTCCATGACTTTTCTACGAATTCATCAACATGCAGTCGTACAAGAGCTAAAAATCATGCTTAAATCAACCACAAAAAGAAGCTGCCTCAGAGAAAAACCAGGCACAGCTTACTCTTTGATCCTGTTGAGCATAATCCTGTTACTGTTTGTACAGATTCTGCCGACCGAGGTCCGGGCCGATTCCAACTTGCAAGATGCTTGGCAGGAGATTATCAGTCAGCAACCTCCATCTTGCGACTCTCTTAAACCGGCTGTAGACCGGTTCATCAATATTCAGCAACAAAGCAACTTTAAAAATATAAGTTATTATTCTCTGGCTCTTATACAGATGGCTGCTGATGACAAGCTCTCTCCGGTGGTTAAAGAGACCCTGACAACTGCAGCCATCAGGATCTCTCCAGAATATTCCTTTCCAGAAACCGCTTTTTGCAAGCTCATGTTCGAACAACATCGGTATCCGACCTCGTTAATGAGCCTTTTCCGGGCGCTGAAAAAATTTCAGTCAAACCCCCTCGAAAGTCTCTACGCCTCAACTTTTTTCTGGTTGGCACTGGCCTTTACCCCACTCGCTCTTCTATTTTTCCTCTCTCTGATCCTCAGCATTAAATATTACCGTGCTTTTTGTGACAAGGGGAATCTAAATTTAAGTAACCAAGGCAGATTAAAAACCATTTTAATCTCTCTTACAGTAGCGTTTCTAATAATAGTACTGCCCGCGCCCTTGCTCGGCCTGCTTATTTTGTCTGTATCTCTGGCTCTACTGGCTACCCGGAATGACATAATTGCCCTGTTACTGTTGGTTGCCTCCTTGATTATCGTACCCCTGGCTTATGAAAAAGGCATGGCTTCGCTTCTGGCTTTAGACTCATCTTTTTTCAAGGCGGCACGCTCTTCCACCTCAGGTATCAATAGCGAAGACAACGAAGCATACCTGACTCAACCGGCCACCAACCAGAGTCAACTCGTCCTGCAACTCTTCGCTCAGGCAGAAGCGGCCCGCCGGCGCCGAGAATATGCCAAAGCTACGTTTTTTCTGGAAAAAATCATTGACGATAGAGTTAAGATCGGAGCGGTCTACAACAACCTGGCCAATCTTTACATTCTGCAAGGCAACTACGAAAAGAGTGAAGCTCTCTTTGTAAAAGCTGCTAAGTTTGAAAAGGATTCCGGAATCCCATACTACAATCTCAGCGTCACCTATATTCAGAAAAATTTTAATCTGCAAAAAAGTTCACAGGCTTTAGCCAAAGCATTCAAACTTGATCCGAGTTTAAGTAAAGTTCAGACTGACATCAGCAACAGTGAATCCGAGTTACGCTCTGGAACAAGGCTGTTTTTTATGAACCTGCCTGAAAATTTTTACCGCCGTTACGCCGACGCACAACCGGGTAAAAAGATTTATTTACCGGAATTCTTCCAGCAGGTTCTCTTTCCAGGAGTCAACATAATTCTCTATTTTATCCTGATTAGTGTTTCACTGGCAGGCCTCATCTACTTTTTATACCAAACTCCGGCCAACCGCAGGATATGTTCCAATTGCGGACGAATGTTTCATCCAGTGCAAAAACTTAAAGAAAAACACTGTCCGATCTGTCATATGAACAATAGCTCACAAACGAGCTCACTGTTGAACGGTTTCAGAGTAATGACAAATAGTTCGAAATTGCATCCTCTGAAGATAGTTAAAGCAGTAACCTGGGTTCTGATACCGGGATCTTACCCCATGTTTGCCGGCTACACCATGATCGGATCCGGCTTAATGTTTTTGACGGTCCTGTGGTTTTACAATCATCTCATTTGTCAAACGACAATTATGGCACCATTTCCACCCTCAACTGCATGGATCAACACTTTACTACCGTTTATTATCTGGTCCCTTAATTTTATAATTCTCATATTCATGCTCTCCCCCAAGCGACGCCACAAATTTTCAAGAGGTAACCCATGAACAACACCTGGGTCACTAAAGGCTTGGACGCCAACCTTGAAAATTTTGAATTGACTGATATCATGCAGCTCATTACCCAACAAGCAAAATCGGGGTTTTTGACAGTCAAAAGCAGTGACGGCATCTGTTCATGGTCTTTCAATGAAGGATCTCTGGTTGATTTTGACTGCGAATTCTCCAATCATGTACTCGAGCTTAAAAACATTCTCAAACAGAGCAGTATCCTGAGTGACAGCCAGCTCATCTCACTACATAAAGATAATTATTTAGACACGAATCATGATCTTGAAAAAATCCTGATCAGTAAAAATATCAGCAACCGTGAGGAGCTGGAAAGAACCAACCTGCGACGTCTGATTGAATCATTCGTCATCACCCTGCAATGGACTAAAGGCCGTTACAAATTTATTCCGGCCGACAAAATTAACCATCACCCCTTTCTCGCGCCTCAGGATGTAAATTTCATCATCCTGGAATCTCTACGGCAGATTGATGAAATGGCGGTCATGAAAAAGAGGCTGCAACCTCTGGATCGAATCTTTGAAAACAGTCTGACTTTAAGTGATGATGAATCTTCAGGAGTAAATGGTATTCTCCTGCAGGAGGGATTAAAAGATCAATTTGATCAAGGTGAATTTGAGGTCTATAAACTTTTTGACGGCCGCCGCTCCCTGCAGGAAATTATCGAAACTTCCATCACCGGCCAATTTCACTCCTGCGATACAATTATAAATTTTATAAATCGCAATGTTGTTGCATTGGCAACCACTGAAACAGGCTATCAACTCAGAAAATCACCAGAACCGGTGCAAATTCGGAATTTGACCGGCATTGCTCTGCTTATATTGAGTGGCGCCCTGCTTCTATCTACCTTTCTCACAGTTGAGTTTGGCAATGGCCGCGGCAGCCTGAAGCGCCCGACCCTGTTTTCAGCTATAATTGACAATCTCGAGGCGGATCAGCAGATGACACAAAAACTGGCGCGTGAGCTCCTTAAACAAGATAATCCTAACCAATCAGAATAATTAATGGAGTTAAACCGATGACAGTAAATTATAAAAATCTAGGGTTTGTAAATACCCAGGAGATGTTTAAGAAAGCTTTTGCTGAAGGTTATGCTGTCCCGGCATATAACTTCAACAATATGGAGCAGTTGCAAGCCATTGTTAATGGTTGCGGTCAATCAAATTCACCGGTAATTCTCCAGGTCTCAAGCGGAGCCCGTAAATATGCGGATCAGACTCTGCTCCGCTACCTGGCTGAAGGAGCGGTGGCCATGGCCCGCAAAGCCGGATATCAAAACCCGATAGCCCTGCATTTAGACCACGGAGACTCCCTGGAGCTCTGTATCTCCTGCATTGAAAGTGGTTTCTCATCGGTAATGATTGATGGTTCCCATCTTAATTACGATGAAAATGTTGCCCTTACCGCAAAAGTCGTGGAATACGCACACCGCTTCGATGTCTCAGTTGAAGGCGAACTCGGGGTGTTGGCCGGGATTGAAGATGATGTGGTAGCCGCCAAGTCGATCTATACCGACCCTGACCAGGTTGAAGACTTTGTCCGCCGGACCGGGGTCGACTCACTTGCCATCTCTATCGGCACTTCTCACGGCGCCTATAAATTCAAACCCGAACAGTGTACCCGTAACCCGCAGGGGATTCTGGTACCACCACCACTCCGGTTTGATATCCTGGATGAGATTGAAAAAAGAATTCCCGGGTTTGCCATCGTTCTGCATGGCTCAAGTTCGGTTCTGCCCAAATATGTTGCAACCATCAACCAGAATGGTGGCAAGCTTGAAGCTGCGGTCGGTATTCCCGCCGAGCAACTGCGCCAAGCCGCCAAATCAGCTGTCTGTAAAATCAATATCGATTCCGACGGCCGCCTGGTAATGACGGCAATGATTCGCAAAACCTTTACCGAAAAACCACAGGAGTTCGACCCCAGAAAATACTTAGGCCCAGCCCGGGATGAATTAACAAAGATGATTATCGATAAAAATCGAACCGTTTTAGGCAGTGCTGACCGATACTGAACCAGAATCCGTGATTACAATTTAAAACAAACCGAATAACGGGCCGCCCCTGGCCGCCATTTTTTCAACTTTTTTGACCCTCTTCACATCCTCGATCAGCAGCGGTGCATGATGTTCTTTATAACGAGCGTCAAGTACCAGCAGATGGTCACAGCCCCAGTGTTTATCGTGAATTTCAGCCCTGACCCCGTAGATATCCTGAGCCGGGTCGGAACGGGTGAATGTCAGCCAGAGAAAATTATCGAGCCTCCTCGCCGCAAATTCACTATCGTCAACCACAACCAGCAGCGGGATCCGGTCATCTGGCCGGTTTTGCGACAGAACCTTGAGCAGAGCCTCAATCTCAGCCCGGGCCTGAATCCGACTTTTTCCCCGACATGGTGGACCTGAAACTACAAAAATACCAGGCAATACGACAAAGGGACTCGTAAAACCAGCACTCAACTGCCACTCAGAGGGCCAGCTGCTGACAAGATCACGCCGCTTTTTCCCCACTGCTGCGATAACAACTTTTGAACCTCGATTAAGCCCGGAACCGGAATAGTCCAAGGTATCAATGGTCGTCTGGGTCTGAAAATGAAGATCGCGATGCCAATCAACTCTTTCAAGAAGATGCGCCAGAAAAACCGGTATATCATTTAAGTCAAGCTGCGGATTATCCTCTTTCGCAACAATCATAAGATATTTAGCCAGGGAGAGTTGCCCCTGACCTAAAATAGCATTGCCCTGAGTCAGCAGTTCACGCGGAATCCGACGCTCTTCATAGGGTAGATAACGTTCACTGCCCTGGGCCATAAGCAGGGGATGTACTCCAGCGGCATCAACCGCGTGCACACCCGTAACTCCGGGTAATACCGAAGGGATCAGATCACCGGTGAGTTCATGAATAAATTTACCGAAAGTGGTATCCTCCTGCGGCGGGCGACCAACCGTTGTAAAGGGCCAAATCGCTCCGGGGCGATGATATACTTTGTCAATTCTGAGCACTGGAAAATCATGTCGCAGACTATAGTATCCCAAATGATCCCCAAACGGCCCTTCAGGTAATAACTTGTCCTCAACAATGGTACCGCAGAGACAAAAGTCGGCTTCAGCCGGTAACGGCAGACAACCGTCCGGTTGGATAAGTGAGAGACGGTGACCACCTAAAAGTCCGGCGAATGAGAGTTCCGGCATGCCGTCGGGCAGCGGCATCACCGCCGCTAAAGCCAGAGACGGCGGCCCCCCGACGATAATGTTTACTTGCAACGGCAAACCCCGTTCCCGGGCCGCAGCATGATGCAGTCCGATACCGCGATGGAGTTGATAATGGAGCCCGACTTCACGGCCGGGATCGTATTCTCCACCGGAAATCTGCACCCGGTACATGCCCAGATTGGATGACCGCCAACCGGGCCGGGTTGGATCCTCGGAATAGATCTGCGGCAATGTGATAAACGCCCCGCCGTCATCGGGCCACGATTTAAGCTGCGGCAGCCGGTCGATCAGGGTTTGCCGCATCATCGCCGGGCCCTCAGGTACCCGCCGGGGCAGAAGATGCAACAGAGCCTGAGGCAAGTGACGTAAACGGGCCGGTTGACTTAAGACTGAAGTTGGATCGGTTTTCAGATCGGAGAGCAGTTTAATTCTTTGCAATGCGTCCCGAAAAATAAATTGCGTGCGCTCTAAAGTACCGAAAAGGTTACCCAGCATCGGAAATCCACAACCTTTAACCTTGGTAAAGAGCAAGGCCGGCCCCCGGGCTGCGCAGACCCGGCGCTGAATGATACCGATATCCAGATTTGGATCAAGTTCACAATCGATCTCGCGCAACATCTTATGCCGTTTTAGATCGGCGACACAATCAGCCAGTGTTCTGTAACCCATATCAAGCTACCTCTTGCTCTTTCTGTAAATTACTACCGGCCCAATCAATGCGGCCCCTGATGTGACAAACATATTAATCATAATCCAACCAACATCGATCCGGCAAAATATGACTCGCCTCTTATAAAAGATACTCCTGACGAACATTACGCAGTGCGTGAAAGAGGCTTTTTCTGACTTTGGAATTATCTTTTTCAAGATTGTGCAGAAGCTCCTTCATTGCCGCCCGTTTACCGCTGGCCTTCTGAAAGCGACACGGCGGCGAATCAAGCGGCAGGAAATAATGGGAGCAGTAAGATATAACATCCTTTTCATCAAGATAGGCCAGTGGTCTGATAATCGTTAAACGACCGGAAAAAAGCTCCTGGTGGGGCCGCATGGTACTGAAGCTGCTACCGTAAAAGAGATTTAAAAGCGCGGTCTCAAGAATATCATCACGATGATGACCGAAAGCGATCTTGCCGATATTTTCCCGGACCGCATAATCAAAAAGAAGTTTGCGCTTCCAGCGTGAGCAATGGAAACACGGATTTTCGGGTAGCTCACTGTTATCGAGACGCAGGGCGATAT
>JAGGTT010000004.1 GCA_021163565.1 Candidatus Tharpella sp. | reverse complement strand
TGCCAGTGAAGTATCAGAAAAAAATAGAATAGTCGTGATACTCGAAAGACCCAGAGCTAAAGCGATCGGCATTCCGGCAAACAGGCAGAGAAAAAGAATAAAGAAAAGAGCTGCAGTGGTCATACCGCATCACCTCTATCAACAGAAGTCTGGGCCGGCATCTCCTGCGCCAGGTGCATACTCTCTTTAGCCTCATCCGCAAGTTTAAAACCTTCAGATTTACCCGTATAGATCTCCCAAAAAAGCTGCAACAAACGCCAGGCCAACATGATCATCCCGAGCATTAGAATACTGTGGGCAATCCATTTAGGAATCGGCAGATCCTCCATTTCGATACCAATCATATGGATTTTTTCGAGATAGACCCAAGACCCTTGGATGAAAAGGCCGCAGTAGAGCAGGCAACAACAAACTGCAACAAGGCTGACCAGACGATGCAATTTATGGGGTAACATCTTGACAAAAGTATCAACCCCGATATGGGAACCGACCTTGATGCCATAAGAAGCCCCAAAAAGAACCATCCAGGCGGAGAGATGCAAAGTCAGCTCCTCAATCCACATAAACCCGATGCCAAAACCGAAACGCAAAACAACCTCGACAAAAACCAGGATGGTCGTAACCGCCAGAAGGAGACAAATAATCGTCTCTTCCAGACTACTGATAATCCGGCTAAACATAGGCTAAAACCTCAAACCCGGGATAATAAAACCTGGTAAAACAGCAAAAAACACGGGCCTTCGAATATTCAAGGCCCGTGAAATCGGTCTAAAAAACTCTACTTGCCGGCGGCAATTGCGGCGGCAAGATAATCTTTACCAATCTGGTCTTCAAATTTTTCCCAGACCGGTTTCATTTTCTCGACCCAGAGCAGACGTTCGGCATCAGTAAGCACCAGTACTTTGGAACGTTTGGAATCGATAATTTTCTGGCGATCATCAACCGACTTCTGCGCTGCAACCATATTACCAAAAACAATCGCTTCGTCTAGCGCCTTCTTGATCTCAGTTCGCAGCTCTGCCGGCAACCCCTTCCAGAATTCAGCCGAGGTGACAACCATATAGTCAAGCAAACCATGATTAGACTCAGTGATATAAGGTTGAACTTCAAAAAATTTCTTGGAGTAGATATTGGACCAGGTATTCTCCTGACCATCAATCGCCTTGGTCTGCAAAAGGGTGAAAACTTCGGAAAAAGGCTTTTTCAACGGCATAGCACCAACCGCTTCAAACTGGGCCGCCAGAACATCAGAACTCATAATACGAAATTTTTTCTTTTTCGCATCAGCTGGAACCCGCAAAGGTGAGCTGGCTGACAACTGTTTAAGACCATTATGCAGATAACCTAAACCAATAAGGCCTTTACTCTCTAAAGACATCAACATTTTCTGGCCGTAAGGGCCATCCTGAAAAGTAGAAACTGCCGCCATATCCTTGAACAGGAAAGGCAGATCAAAGAGCTGCAAAACTTTAGTATACTTTTTAAATTTAGAGAGAGAAGGAGCCGCCAGATGAACATCACCTAAGAGCATCGCTTCAAGGACTTTATTGTCACCAAAAAGCTGAGAATTAGGAAAGACCTCAACTTCAACTTTACCGGGCAACCGTTTTTCAATAAGTTCTTTAAACTTATTGGCCATCTGACCCTTAGGGGTGTTTTCCGCAACTACATGCGAAAATTTGATTACAATCGGACCCGCAGCCGCGATGGTCGCAAAGCCCATCGAGATAACCGCGATAACCAAGCTTAGCACCAATAATCTGCATCTTTTCATCTCTTTTCTCCTCTTTTAGCTTACATGATTAAGTTTGACCGATCTCTGTTACCATAACAGAAAATAATGAAAAAATCAGCTTCTACTAATAAGTTGTTTTTAATATATAAACGACCCGAAAAGCAAGTCGATAATTTCTGAAAGCTGTGTCAGAAATTTTCTTACAAAATCATTTCAAGGTTCAATAAGGTGGTTTTGAATGGCAAATCGGGAAAGTTCAGCATTGTTTCGCAGATTAAGTTTTTTCAAGAGCCGGAAACGATAGGTATCGACAGTTTTAATGCTGATATTGTAGTTTTCGGCGATTTCACGGTTAGTCTGTCCCGAAGCCAGCTGACGCAACACCTGGAGTTCCCGAGTTGAAAGTGAGTCGAGAGGAGACTTCCCCGAAACCCCTTTGGCCAGACGTAAAGCCAGCATTTCAACCGCTTCATCACTTAGATATCGAGCCCCGCCGTAGACCTTTCGAATCGCCGCAAGCAGCTGTTCCGGGGCCGAACGTTTTGTAACATAACCCATAACCCCAACCTCCACCGCCCGAATTACATACTGCTCCTCTTCATGCATGGTCAGGATAATAATCGGCAAGTCCGGATAAGCCGTCAGAAGCTGCGCTGCCACCTCAAGACCGTCTAAACCCGGCATGGAAATATCGATTATCGCAACATCAACCGGTGATTCAAAAGCCAGACGCAAGGCCTCACGACCATCACTGGCTTCCGCCACAACTTCGATATCACCGCTCTCTTCAACAATCCGCACCAGACCGGCCCGGACAATCGCATGATCATCGGCCAATAAAACTTTTATCATACACCCTCTTCCTCCCCGACCTTTACCTGGAAGCTGATCCGGGTACCCCGGCCAGGTTCAGAAACAATTTCAAATGATCCACCGATCAGGATAGCACGTTCCCGCATACCGGTAATCCCCAGGCCACCAGTTTCCATCGCCACATCTGCAACAAAACCACAACCGTCATCCGTAATAACCATCCGCAACTGAGTCGCATCAACAACCAGGAAGATTTTCACCTGGTCGGCCTGTGAATGCCGGGCAACATTGGTTAAAGCCTCCTGCGATATTCTATAAGCTGCAGTTGCCAGCCGGTCATTAAGCTCCGGGACTTCACCCTCAACATTACAAGTACACGCAATCCCGGTACGACGTTCGAAATCTGCCGTATACCACTCCAGAGCTTCAACCAGACCTAAATCATCTAAAATTCCCGGGCGCAGACGTAATGCGATACTCCGCACTTCATCAATCGTATCATCAATTAAAGAAGTCATCATTGCCGCCCGTTCTGCGGCTTTACCGTCCACCGACCGCAACCGGCCTTCAAGCCAGACTGCCTCCAGACGTAAGGCCGTCAGCACCTGGCCGAGTTCATCATGAAGACCGCGGGCAATTGCAGCTCGTTCTCTCTCCTGATCGGCCAGAATACTTCCCGAGAGCCGCTGCAATTCAACCGTCCGCTTTTTTACCTGCCGTTCAAGATCCCGCGTGTAGAGATTAAGTTTCTCCTGGGCCTGTTTGAGTGCTGCTTCAGCTAATTTTCGGTCACTTATATCGATCGAAACCGCAAGTGAACGAACAATAGTTCCCTCCCGGTCACGATCACCAATCGCCGAGAGCAGAACATCCATGATGCTACCATCCTTGCGTACCAGCCGATAGGGGATATCCTTACAGAAACCAACTCGAAAAAAATCCGGGAACACTTCTTTGACAGCATAATCGCGTGACTCCGAAGTCAGAAAATCGAAAAGCGGCCGACCCACCACCTCGGCGCGTTCATAGCCCAAGGCTTCGAGCCAGTTATCACTGACACTTATCAGAAAACCGGCAGCGTTGATCGAATGCAGCATCGCCGGAGTATTGTGATAGATCGATCGATAACGCTTTTCACTCTCGCGTAAAGCCTGCTCGGCCTTTTTCCGCTGCACAATCTCGACACTGGCATTACGGTAGAGAAAAAAGACCGCCAGCCCCACCAGAATACAGAGGGTTACCACGGTCGGCACGGTAACCCGGACTAAAGGATCAAAAACTACCTTGTAGATGGCTTCAAGGCTCCGCAGATGAATCACATGCCAATTCGGGAAACCGTCAATTTCTAACCGGTTGACCAGATATTTGCGACCACTCTCATCAACCGCGTAATGATCTCCTTCAGCGACCAGACCGACCCCAGCCCAGGGTCCGGTGCCGAATTGCCGGGAGCGGACAAGATCATGCTGCTCTATTCCCGAAGTTTGCCAAAGCAACTTAAAGAGCCACGGTTTCCGGTTGGCGATAAAAATCAGGCCGTGCGGATCGGTAACCACGACAATCTCATCCCGGCTCTGACCAAGTTTTTTCTCAATCTGTTCGAGTGAGGCTTTGATTACCGCAACCCCGAGTACCCGGGCATCAGTTTTTGTCATGACTGGATAGCTACAGTAGACTCCCCGGCGACCGGAGGTCGAACCTAAGGCCAAATAAGAAGCGGGAGAACCTTTAGCCGCCTCTTGAAAATAGGGTCGGAAAGCAAATTTCTTACCAACAAAACTATCTTTGGCCCGGCGGTTGCTGGATGCCAGAGTGACACCGTTTAAGTCCATCAGATAACAGACATCAGAACCTAGAGCCGTGTTGAAGTGATCCAGCAACAACTCCGTACGCTGCTGATATTCGATTTGTTTTTCGGGGTCGGGAGCGACCATTTTAGAATCCTGGCTCTCCAGAAAGTCAATCAACTGCCGCATACCGGCCAAAGTTCTTACTGGCTTTACATTCTCGGACAGATAACTCGAAAGATTTTTTTGGATAATCTCTATCCGGGTGATTGCATGATGCTCAGCTTCGGTAAAAGCGGCACTTTTCAAGGAGGCATAATAGAGATAACTTCCGGTCGCCGCCGAAAGAAAGACCAGCAGGGATAAAACTAAAAAGATAAGACGCAGTTTCATTTACTAAAAGTCAGTCTGATGATTTTGAAACATTGCTTTTTTCCCCGAGACAAACTAAATTGCAACGGAATTCAAGATGGAGTAACACGCTAACCGAATAACTGTCAACCTAACGTTAATAGCCGCAACCGGCTGCCAACATCAGTATTTAAAAAGAGATCATGACCAGCATACCTATACTCGGCTTCATCGGCCATAGCAACAGCGGCAAAACCACCCTGCTGACTAAAGTTATTAAATCCCTGAACACCTCAGGCCTTAACCTTGGCGCAGTCAAACACCACCATCGTACTTTTACTATCGACCATCAGGGCAAAGACAGCCAGCGTTTCACTGCGGCCGGAGCCCGCAAGACAATCATTACCGGGCCGCGACAGACGGCACTTATTGAGCAAACCGAGGAGCAGACTCCCATCGAAAAGCTGGCTGATTCCTACTTAAATGATCTCGATCTGATCCTGGTTGAAGGCTTCAAGCAGACCCCAATGCCCAAGATCGAAGTCCAGCGCCGGGAGCTGGAACTGCCGCTGATCAGCCGTAACAACGATCACCATGATCCTAACTTGATTGCGGTAGTCAGTGATCTCGCCCAGGATCTTGATGTTCCCCTTTTCCGGCCGGATGAAATCACTGAACTCTGCCGATTTATCCTCAGTCATTTCAAGCTTCCCGAATCAAGATGAACCGAAAACCCGCAAAACCGCCGTTAAGCGGAGTAGTACTGGCCGGGGGCCGGGCCGGAAGATTGAGCGGCCGTGACAAAACCAAACTCCAGTTTGGTCGGCAAACTCTGCTGGAACGCACCCTGAAAATCCTGGATCCGATCTGTGATGAAAAACTGATCAGCAGCAATAGTATCAACAACTATCCCGGCTGCCGGGTGGTACCCGACCGGGTTGAGGGTCAGGGCCCTCTGGGAGCCCTTTACAGCTGTCTGCTCGCCGCCCGCAACCCCAACCTTCTAATCGTCGCCACCGACATGCCTTTCATAACCATCAAGGCTCTGGCCAAACTCTGGCAGGAACGTGCCGGATTTGATGTTGTCATCCCGAGATCACCGGACGGGATGCAGCCTCTGGCCGCCCTCTACAGTAAAAGTTGCCTGACTGCAATTGATAGACAGCTGCAGAAGAACAATTTCAAGATCAGAAGTTTTTTCCCGAAGATCCGGGTTAAGGTTATCAACTGCCTCGATTTCCCGGAAATCTACCACAAACACATCTTTCTCAATATCAACTCCCCCGATGACCTGGAGAAAGCCCTCGCCCTCTATAGACAAATAAATTAAAAGTTTGAATTTATTTGTGTTATCTGCTATTAGACGCGCCGCGTCGGGGGCTTATGCGGCCCCGGCACAGCTCAAACCTCCCCGGAAAGACCGGGACATTTACTTTCAATCTGACAACTGATGACCGCTTAGATCAATCCGGCATCGACCATACTTAAGGACAAACAACAACGTGCAACAAGTCTTCAGCGACACCCGTTTTACCCAACTTGATATTCCGATTGAAGTTTTAGAGGGAGTCACCGCTGCCGGTTACGAATTCTGTACCCCGGTTCAAAAAGAGGTACTCCCCCAGGCGCTTAAGGGCGATGATATCGCTGCTCAGTCCCAGACCGGAACCGGTAAAACCGCAACCTTCCTCATTACCCTGCTGACCCACCTGGTTAGAACCAAACCGGAAAAAGCCCAGAACCAGCATGACGACGACACCTCAAGACCCCGAGCCCTGATTCTGGCCCCGACCCGGGAGCTGGTAGTCCAGATCGAGAAAGAAGCCAGTATTCTGGCAAAACCCTCCGGCATCAGATTTCAAGCCATCTACGGCGGGGTTGACTACGAAAAACAACGCACTGCCCTGTTGCGCCAGATGACCGATGTGGTCGTCGCCACTCCGGGCCGCCTGATCGACTATATGAAACAGCGGGTACTCTCCTTAAAAGAGAT
>JAGGTT010000224.1 GCA_021163565.1 Candidatus Tharpella sp. | reverse complement strand
GTCGTCGCCGGACATACCCTGCTGCCGGTTATCGGTATTCCTTTGAATGCGACCTCTCTCCAGGGCATCGATGCCCTGCTGGCCACCGTCCAGATGCCGGCCGGAATCCCGGTTGCGAGTATGGCGATCGGCAAAGCCGGAGCCACCAACGCCGCCCTCTTTGCCCTGCAGATTATAGCCTCTGCCAACCGGGAGGTGGCCGAACAACTTGCAACTTATCGCAAAAACATGACTGCGAAAGTTGAGAGTAAGGATAAACGCCTGCAGGAACATCGCCGACAGTAGCGATGATAACCCTAAATTATCCCTTTTCTCAATCTCAAGAGAGAGAAAGTCTGGAACTAATTGCCTCAATCTGCAGAACTGGAGGAGTTATGGTCTATCCGACCGAGACCTTCTATGCAATTGGCGGCAATGCTCTCAACAAGAAACTCGGACAGCACATCTCAAGCATTAAAAACCGGCCGCCGGAAAAACCCTTTCCGACAATCATTGGCGATTTACAAAGCTTAGACAAATTAATTAGCCACTGGCCGGAAAATGCCCGGGAAACTGCCGATAAATACTGGCCCGGAGCCCTGACCATGATTTTACCCGGCCGGAAAACGCTGCCGGCAGCCATAACCGGCAGCGATGGCAGTATTGCCGTCCGCTGGTCCCCACACCCGCTGATCAACGATTTGGCAAAGCTCCTCCATACTCCTTTAATCTCCACCAGTGCCAATCTAAGCAGCCAGCCACCAGTCCGGAAAGCGAGTGCAATCGCCTTAGGAATCATCGCTGAAACCGACCTTCTGATTATCAGCGACAACGATGACGACCCGGATCCGCGACCGTCAACTATTATCGATGTCAGGATCAATCCGCCGCTGCTCCTGCGCCCGGGAGCAGTAACCATCAACTGAACATTTTTATTTGACAAATGCAGCTTGACCTGTGCTAAATTGATTCTATTGACTGAAATCTCAAACCAGAGTGCAAGATTTAAGTAACGGAGTTAAAATAAAATGGAAATTAAAGAGTTAAAGTGCAACGCAGAGTCTCTGACCGCGGCCCTCAGCGGCCGCATGGATGCGCTTACCGCACCGGAGTTTACAGATCAGCTTGAAAAATGGATTGCCGAGGGCCGGATAAATTTCACTATCGACTGCAGCCAGCTTGATTATATCAGCAGTGCCGGGCTGCGGGCCCTGCTGATCATCGCCAAAAAAGTAGGCGGCCTTAACGGCAAGCTGCAGCTCGCGGCTCTGCAGGAGAGTGTCCAGACCGTCTTCGAGATCTCCGGCTTCAACAAGATTATCCCGCTTTTCGCTACCCTTGATGATGCCGAAAAGTAGAAAACAGGATACCGTAAACCATCTCAGACTCAAGGCCGAGCTTGAAAATCTACCCGGTTTTTTAACTTTCGTCTCTACCCGGGCACAGCAACTCGGATTTGCCGAAAAACAACTTCTGGAGATTGAGCTGGTTCTTGAAGAAATTCTGGTTAACATCATTAAATATGCCTACTCCGCCGAGCGAACCCAAGCCGGCTGGATTGACCTGAATTTAAAATGTAAACCTGACGACCGCCTGCACCTTGAAATCAGAGACCGGGGCGCACCGTTCAATCCTCTGGAGCAAGCCGACCCGGATCTGGAGGCAGGACTCATGGAGCGGCCTATCGGCGGCCTCGGCATCTATTTTATAAAAAAACTTGCTGACAACCTCTCCTGGCATCGGGAAAATAATGAAAATTGTCTGAACATTACTTTTGCTCAGTGTCATGTCTAGAAAAACTGCCATTTTCATCCTCTCCTTCAGCCTCTTCTCCAGCCTCTGGCTCCCGGCTCTGCTGGGGGCGGCGGCAAACCCGCCCTTAAAACAGGTAACCTTTATCCCGCAGTGGGTGCCTCAGGCTCAATTCGCCGGTTATTACGTCGCAGAAGAGACCGGCATATACCAAAGATACGGTCTCAAGGTTGAGATCATCAGCGGCGGCCCGCAACGCTCTTCCGCCGAATATCTCAAACATCAAAAAGCCGATTTTGCCAGCCTCTGGCTGGTTACCGGACTTAATCTCTGGCAGCAGGGAACAGCCGTCGTCAACCTGGCTCAGATAGTTCAGCGCAGCGCTCTGATGCTGATTGCTAAAAAAAAGAGTGGTATTCTTAGACCAAAGGATATTGAAGGTCGCAAAGTCAGTCTCTGGGGCTCACCGTTCGAGATTCAACCGCAGATGTTCTTCAAACAGTACGATCTTAAGGTTGAAGTCTTACGCCAGTCATATTCTGTAAACCTCTTCTTAAGAGACGGTGTCGCCGTAACTTCCGCCATGTGGTACAATGAGTATCACACCATAATCAATGCCGGCATCAACCCCGACGAACTAACCACCTTTTTCTACGCCGATCACAAATTGAATTTCCCCGAAGACGGGATCTATGTCCGTAAGGAGACCTGGCAGCAGCAACCGGAGCTCTGCCGGGCTTTTGTCAAAGCCTCTTTAGAGGGTTGGCAGCGGGCTTTCGCCGAACCTGAGCTGGCGCTTGATATCACCATGCGCAATCTTAAGAAAGAGCATATCATCAGCAACCGTGTTCATCAGAAATGGATGTTGGAAAGAATGCAGGACATTATTCTGCCGGCACACACTCAGCACCAGCTGGGACATCTTAAACGTAAGGACTTCCAGCGGGCCACAGAAGCTCTGCGAAGCAAGGGACTCATTGAAAAGATCCCTGATTTTAACATTTTTTATAAACCGCTGGCCGGAGAGTGATATGAACTGGCTCCGCCGCTGCGGCCTTACTTTCAAAATGAACCTGCTGATTTTGAGCGGGGTGACTCTGGTTATCTCGGCGATTTTAAGCTTGAGCTATAATATCACCCGGCACCTGATGGTTGAAAGGATCGAAGAAAATGCTTTCAGCATGGCCCAGGCGACAGCTTACCGCATTAACGCTCTCCTGAAGGCCGCGGAAAAAATTCCCGCGGGAATGGCTTTGACTATTACAAAACTGCAACCTGATGACAAAGCCCTTAAATCCATACTCGCCGACCGGCTCGCCCAGAACCCGGAGCTCTTCGGCATTGCCGCCGCCTTCGCCCCGGAAAGCGACGAACCGCCGCTGAGTTTTTACTCCCGCTACTTCATTCGCAGTTATGACCGCATCAAAGAGAGCCCGATCAACTATGACTACCGTACTCATGACTGGTATCAGATCCCTAAAATTCTTGATCAGGCCATCTGGAGTGAGCCCTATTACGGATTAAGCGGGCGCACCATCATGACCAGCTATTCATACCCCTTCTATCGGGAAAAGCAGGGGCACACGAAGTTTGGCGGCATTGTCTGTGTTGATCTCAGCCTGAACTGGCTGCGCAATGTCGTTTCTTCATTAAAGATCGGGGAAACCGGCTACGCCTTTCTGATCACCCGCAACGGCACCTTCGTGACTCATCCCGACCTTAGTCTGGTTATGAATGAAACCATTTTCAGTGTTGCGGAGAGTAGAGGCAACCCCAGGATCCGGGAGATCGGCCGGCGGATGATCGCCGGTGAAAAAGGATTTACCGCTTTTACCGGCATGCTCAGTGCCAAAAAATACTGGCTCGCCTACACCCCGTTGCCGGCCAACGGCTGGTCGCTCGGGGTTCTTTTCCCTCAGGATGAACTGATGGCCAACATCCGCTCCCTGACCCGGATCATGCTGGGTCTCGGGATCGCCGGTTTTTTTCTGATTATGCTGGTCATCAGGTTAATCTCTAAGAATATCACCAAACCGCTGCGGGCTCTGGCACAAAGTGCCGACCAGATCGCTTCCGGCAACCTTGAAGCCACTATCCCGATTCCGGAAACCCGGGATGAGGTCGGCCATCTGGCCCTCTCCTTTACCGAGATGCAGCAATCACTGAAAGATTATATCAAGAATCTGACGGAGACTACCGCCGCCAAGGAACGTATCGAAAGCGAGCTGAATATTGCCAGTGAAATCCAGATGGGGATCCTGCCGAAAATCTCACCATCACCTTTTCCCAACCACTCTGAATTTGATCTTCACGCCACCATCAGACCCGCCCGCGAGGTGGGTGGCGATCTTTACGATTTCTTCATGCTCGATGAACAGCATTTATGTTTTACAGTCGGCGATGTCTCCGGTAAAGGAGTGCCGGCAGCCCTCTTTATGGCAATCACCCAAACCATGATCAAAGCTCAGATCAAAACTCATTCAGGCGGTGTCAGCGCGGACACTCTGACACAGGTCAACAACGATCTTAACCGGGATAACCCGTCAATGATGTTTGTCACTATCTTTCTCGGCATCTTAAATATCAGCACCGGCGAACTGGAGTATTGTAGCGGCGGCCACAATCCCCCCTACCGGCTCACTCCGGCCCCGGAAGCGAGAGTGCAGGAACTGGCCTCTACCGACGGCATAGCCTTAGGGGTCATGGAAGGGTTCACCTTCTCAAGTAAACGTCTAACCCTGGCTCCGGGAGAAACTCTGTTCGTCTTCACCGACGGGGTTACCGAAGCCATGAACCGAGACGGTGAGCTCTTCACCGAATCACGGCTGGAAAAACTTCTCACCCCGCTCACGGAGCAACCGGTAACCGAAATCACGGATCAGATTATGCGGGAAATCGATAATTTCTCCACCGGCATCCCCCAGACCGACGATATTACAATGCTGGTACTGCGTTATAAAGGAAAGAGAGAAAAAGGGGGTTATTGACTCTGAATCCGGCCAATTAATTGCAGCAAATCTTTAAAGATATAGGGTTTGTTCAAACAGCCGCAGAAACCGTATTTCTCATATTCAGCCATCACCGGGTCATTAGCATAACCGCTGGAGACCACGGCTTTAACTGCAGGATCGTATTCTCGCAACAACTTGATCGTTTCCCGACCTCCCAAACCGCCGGGAATGGTCAGATCGAGAATAACCAGAAAAAATTTCTCCTGTCGATAAGCTTCAAGCGCTTCTCGGCCATCGTTTACCGTCACCACATCGTAGCCTTGATCCTGCAGAAATCCCGACAATATCTCACAAATCAGTCCTTCATCATCCATAACCAGAATCCGGCCGCCTGATTGTAACTTATGGGTCTCAATAATGACATCTTTCTTCGAGTTTGACCGGTGACCATGTAGAGCCGGCAGAAAAACTATGAAGTCAGTAAACTTGCCCGGTACGGAAGAGATCGCAACATGCCCGTCATGTTTACTTATAATCGAATGAATTACCGACAGGCCCAGACCACTGCCCTCGGGTCGGGTCGTAAAAAACGGATCGAACACCTTTTGCTTTATACCCGGCGCGATACCGTGCCCCTGATCTTTCACTGAAATTCTGATATAAGCCCCCGGCGACAAGGGCAGTGGCGGCATTTCGCCAACCTCAAACTGAATATTTTCAACCGTGACCGAGATGGTTCCACCATCAGACATAGCCTGCACGGCATTGATTACCAGATTCTGAATAACCTGACTGATCTGACCGGTATCAACCTCAACCGCCCAGAGATCTTCCGCAACCTCAACCTCTAGAGCGATATTTGAACCTGACATTACAAATTCGGCAGAATCACGAATAATTTCACCAAGATCAGCTGTTTTTTTGATCGGCTCCCCACCTTTGGCAAAGGTCAGAAGTTTCTGGGTTAGATCCGCCGCCCGATGTGACGCTTTAATAGATTTAGCGATATTCTCCCGGGCCCGTTCCGGATCCTTAGTCAGGCGTAGAGAGGCAACTTCGAGGTTGCCCATGATCCCGGTCAGAAGGTTATTGAAATCGTGTGCGATCCCACCCGCCAAACGGCCGACACTCTCAAGCTTCTTAAATTTCAGCACCTCTTCCTGCAGACGCTCGCGATCACTGATGTCACGAAAAACCATGACTCCACCGATAATCTGACTTTTTTCATCGCGAATCGGTGAAGCACTGTCAGCAATTTTGAAGTGCTGGCCCGAACGAGAGAGAAGCACGGTATCCTCGGAAAGCTCAAGCACTATTCCCTTGTTTACCGCCTGGATCAGAGGATTAACAACCGCCTCTCTCGTTTTCCCGGAAACCAGCTCTAAGACCTCGCTTACCATAAGACCGGCAGCCTCTTTCTGAGACCAGCCGGTCAGCTGCTCGGCGACCCGGTTCAGCAACACCACCCGACCGGCAATATCAGTAGTAATTACAGCATCTCCAATACTGCGCAAGGTTACCATCAACTGTTCCCGCTCATCCCGCAGAAGCTGCTCCAGCTTTTTAATGTCTGAGATGTCACGCCAGACAGTAAATAAAATCTTGCGATTTCTAAACGGAATAACCGTCAATGAGACATCAGCCCAAAAATGATGGCCAGTGAAATCCTGATGCAGCCACT
Organism: Candidatus Tharpella sp.; assembly: GCA_021163565.1. Lineage (GTDB taxonomy): Bacteria > Desulfobacterota > Anaeroferrophillalia > Anaeroferrophillales > Tharpellaceae > Tharpella. The sequence continues at coordinate 3,047 of JAGGTT010000224.1, read as the reverse complement.
CAAAACGGTTGGTCCCAACCGTAAATGCCTTGTTGATTTCAATTTCTGCCTTGACTCTGGAGGAACTCCCATCAGGTTGAAACTCGGGTGAAATCCCTGCGGGATGAATCAGCAGAGCCTCTTTACTCTCGGCTTTAAGCCCTTTAACTGCCGCCAGATTACAGTCAAAAAAACCGTTTTCATCCAGAAGTAACATGGGATCTGTCGATTGCTCAAAAAGATTCCTGAATTTTGTTTCACTCTCTTTCAAGGCCTCTTCCGACTTCATCCGATCGGTAATATTGACGGCACTGGCTAAAACAGTAACCTCATCACCTTCACCTTCAAGGCGTATCCCGGAGATCTCCAACCAGAATTCCTGACCCTCTTTATTCACGACGGCAATATCGTAGGCTTGCCCGTCGCCCTGACCTATACGCCGGGTCATGGCATGCTCAAGAACCAGCTTCCGGTAATCCTCACGCACAATATCGAGGAAATGCATCTGCAGAAATTCACTGCGGGAGTAACCGGCCAGCTGCACACACTTTCGGTTCACATAAGTAAACTTGCCTTTACTGTCATAAGTGTAGATCATAACCTGAAGGTTTTCAGCGAAGTTCTTAAATTTCTCTTCATTTAACCGCAGCGCCTGCTCACTCTCTTTTCGGGCGGTAACATCGATAGCAGTCCCCAGGCTTACCACCTGACCTTCTATCAAGAATTTCTCCATATGCAATTCAACCCAGATAACCTTGTTCCCTTTTACCTGAAGTCTCAGATCATATTGATTGGGCACTTCCTCGCCCCGTAGCCGCGCCTGGTTTCTGGAAACTGCCATTTCACGCTCTTCAGGATGAATAATGGCAAAACCCGGCAGACCCATAAGCTCCTGAATACTGTAACCTGACAACTCAGAGGCAAAGGGATTAGCATAGAAAATTTCACCCTTTTCATTCAAAAGATAGATTGCCGCGCGAATATTGTCGGCAAAACCGCGAAAAAGAGATTCACTCTTGCGCAGAGCCTGGTCTGCGGCCACTTTTCTACTGACATCGACGGCATTGATCAAAAGAAAGGGTTCATCCGCAGCTTCGAGTGTGACCCCGTAGATCTCCACCCAGACGGTACTGCCGTCTTTCCTCTTCATCCGATATTCATGAGCCTCAGGAGGCTCATTGTTCCGAGCTCGAACCATGATTCGGGCCATCGCCAGATCCCGGCTCTCTTCATGCACCAGATCAAGAAGATCTACACCTACAAGTTCTGATTTGGAAAATCCGGAAAGATCCACGCAGGCCTGATTAACGTAAGTGATCTTACCCCGGGAGTTACTGGTTATAACCATTGAAGATAGTTTATCCAACAGCTGTTTCTGGTCTTTTCCATTATTCGATAAAGGCTGGGTGGCGGGACTGTCGGTAGAAGTCTTACTGCTTTGTATCTTGAGAACACTGCGCAGAGTTTCATTTTCCAGATACAGAGAGAAAGCCTGCTTCAGCAATTCATCTTTATCCATTTCCTGCAAACGGCTGATTGACAGATCATCCATAAAAAACCCATATTCCCAGATTAATAATCAACAACAGATACCAGCAGCTGTCAGCCCAAAAGACTAGAGAACACCTGACAAATTAAACTATGATTTATTTCCATCTTTTTGTCAAATAAATTCATTGGAGATAGCTTTTCGGCAGGCAATTTATATGGACACTTAAAGCTTATGGCCGGAGCCAACAGCTACAAAAAAACTAATCGTTCGGCAACCCCTTTTGGTCACGGCAGGGGATGCAGATATTTTTCCCGTCCTGAGAACAGATACGGGTCTCCATCACCGCCTCTCCACACTCTTCACAAACCAGCGAAGCCAAAACCTTAGCCTTTTCCGGTGCCTCTATCGTAACCGCCTGTAAAGAGACAACCTCAGATTCATCTGCCTGCAGAAGCCATTTGATAAAACCCGGCCGATCAGCTTTAATAGCCGCCGGAATAGATTCCTGATTCAAGACCACCCGCACACCCTGACCGGTTTTGCGAGCATAGAAGGTGTAAGCCTGTTTACCGTAATCTTTGAAAATCAGATTACCCTTGCCAAATGTACAGCCACTGATAAACTGCAAGGCATCAACCCCACAGGCGTTGTTTTCAGTAATTGCCACTAACTCTTCATCTTCAGAACGAAACTGAGCCAGAAAATCCATGGCCGCTACTGTCATTCTGTAACCAATGGCCAACCCTGGACAACTGTGACCGTGAAAGGCCACCATTTTATCGTAATCGATCAACATCAATTAGATCTCCTTACTCGATTAAACCTTAGATTAACCAGATGGTTCTGCAAAACCAATATCTGCCGGATAACAATTATAGACAAAAACCCATCAATAAGCTATAAAATAAACCAGTATTGTTTAACTGGGTATCGGTACCGTACGACCCACAGAATTTGGTCTCCCCGTGCACGCTTTTTCAGGAGTACTTTACTTAAAAGAGCACTGCCTAAAAACGCCGAGCATAACTTGCATTCATAGTTAGATTATGAGATAATGAATGCTTGTAATTTGCCGTACACAGCCCATTGAAAACCTGTAAGGAGTTTAATGACAACCCCCAGACCCTGTCCCGCTTGCGCGAAACCGGTTAACCCTAAAAGCCGTTACTGTCCTCACTGTGGGCATGAGAACCGAATTGCTGATGCCTCTGTCGACCCCTTCTGCCCGCGCTGTGACATTGCTCTGGAACCACATGATTTCCGATATAATGACGCTATGATCTGTCCTGAGTGTGCCGGTCTCTGGTTCGATCGGATTGAGTTTAACTATCTCACCTCCGAACGCGATGTCTACCAGGATCAGAGCCTACCGAAAAGCTATCAGCGCCCGACCCTGCAGACCGAAGCCGGTTATCTTCCCTGTGTCCGCTGCAACACCCCGATGATGAAAAAAAACTTCCATCGGATATCAGGGGTTATGATTGATATCTGCAGTGATCACGGAATCTGGCTTGATGCCGGAGAGATCGAAACGATCCGTTCATTCATCGCCAACGGCGGCCTTGATAAGTCTCAG
>JAGGTT010000228.1 GCA_021163565.1 Candidatus Tharpella sp. | reverse complement strand
TGCTCCAGTTTGTTGTTGTAAAGGGTTGTTTTTATTTCTGATTCAGCATCTGGAGTTAATGAGTTTTCTTCTTCGGGGCCGGTTCGGTTGCTGATTGTAATCATGTGGTAGCCGAGAGATGATTTTATAACATCACTGGCTTCACCCAGAGAAATATTATAAGCTACATCCTCAATTTCCTGGAGTAGATTGCCTTTCTTAAAAGTTCCCAGGCGGCCCCCTTTCTGAGCCGCCGGACCCTCGGAAAACTCACTCGCGAGGGCATAAAAATTCTCTTCATTTTTTAATCTTTTGCGGATCTTTTTCCAGAGTTCATTTTTTTTGCCGTTGGCCGCATTCGGGGAGTTATTGGGAATGAAAATCTGGGCTAAAGTAACACTTTCTCCCTGGTCGAAGAGGCCATTCTCTTTGGCATAATCAAGAATTTCCTGGTTGGTGATTATGATGTTGGCCTTGACCACTTTGCTGACAAACCTTGCCTTAAGCAGGTCGGTGGCGATTTTATTACGGTAGGATGTAAACGTAAGTCCCTGCGCGGCCAGAGCCTGTTCGAGTGTCTCTTGCGTCATATTGTTTTGGGTTAAAACCCTTTCAATAGTAGCGTCCACATTTTCATCATTGACGTTTATGCCAAGAGAAGCGGCTTTTAAGGCAATAAGCTGGTCATCAATCAGGCTGCCAAGTTTTTTACTTGTGATCGCATCTTGTTCATTTTGCGGAAGTTGTTTGAACTCATCCAGATTATGCTCGACCTTAATCGCGTACTGCAGATCCATCTCAGTGATAATTTTATTGTCGACAATAGCGACCACCCGGTTGGTGATCAAGGCGAGCGCGGGCCTGGGAACAAAACTCAGGCTGAAAATCAGGGCTAAAAGGATTAAAATTTTCTTCATATAATTCTCTTTCTATAAACCGGCCAGGTGTTTACGGTAGATTTTTATGGTGTGCTGTCTGCGGCTTAGTTCCAGCCAGTGTTGATAATTTAATTTGAGTCTTTCGGCAAACAGTGAATCTTTAATTTTATTCTCAACCTCAGGGAAAGGAATATTGCCGGCCGGTACTATTTTTCTGATTATAATCAGGTGATAACCGTAAGGGGTTGCTATCGGCGGACTGATCTGGTTAATTTTTAAGTCAGGCAACATTGCGGCCACCCCCGCCGGCATTTCATCCACCGTTATCAGGCGTTGGTTATCAATCTCCGCAGATTTGATGCCGACAGCTTGCCGTCGAGCCGCTTCAGCTAGGCTTAACTCTTTCTTTTCGAGTTTCTCCTTTAACTCCCAGGCTAGATTCTCCGAGTCTAGAAGTAGGTGCTCCAGCAAATAGCGCGATTTGCTGGAGAACTCGTTGCGGTGTTGATTGTAGTAAGTGAAGGCCTCTTGATAAGAAGGGAAAGAGACCTTCTCCCCGAGTCGGATCAGGACTTTGCGGATAGCCTGTTTGCATTTTGCCGGATCGTCTTTGTCGGTGTCGGTCAGAAGTTTCAGTTTACGGGCTTCGATGAGTAGGAGCCGTTCGTTGATCAGCTGTGTCAGTGTCGCTTCGGTATTTGCAAGTTGTGTCTGAGTTTCAAAGTCAGTCGCGGCGGCAAAAACCGTCTTTTCATCATAAGTGTTAAGCCGGGTCTTAAGCTGATTCCGGGTGATCGGCTCATCATCGATTATCGCCACTACATCCTGCGGTGAGGTACAGCCGCAAAATAGAAGAGAACTGATCAATGTCAGGAAAATTATACGGTAGAAAAAGTAACTTACGGTTGATCTCTGAAGAAAAATCTCACCGCTGTCCTGGTCTCGGTCTAAATTTATACCGGAAACTCCAGCTTTGGGCCAGGGGAGTTCCCGGTACGAAATTTTACCCGGTAGAGTCATTATTCTCCGATAAGTTCCGGATGCAGTACAAATTTGGATTTTTTCTTCAAACCGGCGATATAATCCTGAAAGACCTGACTTTTCTGGGTTTGAATCAGTTTGTTTTCAATCGCGGTTTTAACCTCGGCTAATGGGGTGACACCGGATTCCTTGATATCAACGACTTGGATGATGTGATAGCCGAACTTGGTTTTTACGGGGTCGCTGGTTTCACCTTTTTTGAGCTTGAAAGCGACATCCGCGAACTCTTTGACCATCCGGTCGTGGGTGAAGAAACCTAAGTCTCCGCCTTTGGCCGAACTCGGACAGCTTGAACTCTCTTTGGCCAGGGCTACAAAATCAGCTCCATCCTTTAATTTGGCCGCGATCTTTTTGGCTGTAGCTTCGTTTTCAACCAGGATGTGCCGGGCTCTGACCTGTTTCTCCTGTTTGAATTCATCGGCGTGAGTCTGGTAATATTGTTCGATATCCTTTTCGGTCGGGGTTTTAATCCGGCTCTCAATCTCCCGCTGGAGCAGGGTGGCGAGCACGATTTTACGGGTTGTGTCCTCGATCTGGGATTGTACCAGCGGCTCTTTATCGATACCCTGTTTGATACCTTCCTGGTAGATGAGATGCGAGGTTGCAAGTTGCTCCAGAAATTCTTTCTGCATCTTTTTGTCGCTGGCCATCTGTTTCAGGTTCGGCGGCAGTCCTTTAATCTCGGTGTGGAATTGACTTAAAGTGAGCTTCTCGGAGCCGATTTCGGCAACCACCGGGTCATCGGCGGCAGCTAAAGGCAGGACCGCCCAGGTACAGATCAAAGTAATAAGAGCAGTTGCTAATAAAATCCTGCTGAAACAGTTTTTCATTGATAGATTCCTTAGGTTTGAGGGGTTATGGAGATGGTTTTTTAAGTTTATACTTTTAAGTGGCGCTCCACCTATCAGGTCAATAGATTTTTTGCAACAGCTTTTCGCACCAGCTATAGAGTTCGTCGGCCTCGATTGCCGTTTCGATATTGAACCAGTTCTCCTGAGTCAGTTGATAACGTTTCGGTTCCTGCTGCAGAAGATCCATTATCGTTGCCATTGCCGGAGGATGTCCCGGATCCAGGTGCAGGCTTACTTTTTTACGACCCAACTCCAGCGCCAGGACATGGTAGCGTCTGAGCAGAAGCTTAAGGCTTTTCAGCCGCAGGAGGTTTAAGACCTCTTCCGGCGGGATCCCGCAGCGATCGCTTAATTCATCTTCAAGTCGGGCCAGTTCCAGATCATTTTCAGCGGCCGCGATTTTTTTATAAAACTGGAGCCTCAAGGTCAGATCCGGGAGGTAGGTCGGTGGGATGTGAGCCGAGAGTTTGACTTTTAGCTCCGGTTCCACCATTTTACTTTTGCGGCTCCCGCCTTTAGCTTCATTGATTGCGTCATTGAGCATCTCCTGATAGAGTTCGTAACCGACAGCTGAGATCTGGCCTGACTGTTTTTTGCCGAGAATATTTCCGGCGCCGCGGATCTCTAAATCCTGCATGGCGATCCGGAAGCCGGCGCCTAAGGTGTTGGCTTCAGCCAGGGCGTTAAGCCGTTTCCGGGCATCGTGCGAGAGCCGGTCAAGTTCGGGAACCAGGAGATAGGCATAAGCTTTGCGTTGTGAACGCCCAATGCGGCCCCGCATCTGGTAGAGCTGGGCGAGGCCGAAATTCTGTGCATTTTCGACAATCATGGTGTTGGCATTGGGGATATCCAGACCGGATTCGATTATGGTTGTGCAGAGCAGCAGGTCATATTTGTGTTCATCAAAACCCAGCATTACTTTCTCTAAATTACTCTCTCGCATCTGGCCGTGACCGATACAGATTCTGACTTCCGGCAGCAGGGCTTGCAGTCGGGCCGCCCGGGCTTCAATGGTCGCAACACTGTTGTGGACAAAAAATACCTGGCCGCCGCGATTTATCTCTTTTTCGACCGCTTCTTTGATCACCAGATCATCATAGGAGGCAACGAAAGTCCGAATTGCCAAGCGGTCTCTGGGGGCGGTAGTGATGGCGCTTAAGGATCGCATTCCCGAGAGTGAAAACTGCAGCGTGCGCGGGATCGGGGTTGCACTCATGGAGAGAACGTCAAGTTTACGGCGGAAATTTTTCAGTTTTTCCTTGTGTCGGACACCGAATTTATGTTCTTCGTCGAGAACCAGCAGTCCCAGGTTTTTAAATGAGATATCCTTCTGTAGAAGGCGATGGGTACCGATCACAATATCTATAGTGCCGGTGCGTAGGCCCGCAGCCGTATCTTTCTGCTGGGCCGGAGTGCGGAAACGGCTTAAGACGGCAATCTTGATCGGGTAGTTGGTGAAGCGTTCCGTAAAGGTGAGAAAATGCTGCTGCGCCAGAATCGTGGTCGGTACCATGACCGCCGCCTGCCGGCCCGAGAGAACGGTCAGAAAAACCGCCCGCATCGCTACCTCGGTTTTACCGAAGCCGACATCACCACTGACCAGCCTGTCCATCGGTTTTGGAGCATTCAGATCGCTGATAACCTCATCGATAGCGCGTTGTTGATCCGGCGTTTCATCATAGGCGAAAGAGGCTTCAAATTCACGGAACAGGTGATCAGGTTCGATGCAGGCACTGCCTTTTATGACCTCACGCTCAGCGTAGAGGTCTAAAAGATCAATCAGAAGATCATCAATCGCTTTTCTGGTTTTGGCTTTTGCCGCCGCCCACTGGGGGCCACCAAGCCGGCTCAGGCAGGTCTCCCGGTCGCCGCTGCCGTGATATTTATGGAGCTGATGGAAAGAGTCGACCGGAACATAAAGCAGGTCATTTGATTGATATTCGAGGATCAGATATTCGTTGACTATACTCTCAATAGTGAAAGTTTTTAAGCCTTTGTAACGGCCGATACCGTGTTCAATATGGGTAATCAGATCATCCGGTTTAATCTCGGCGAAATCATCAAAAAAACTCTCCTGGCTCTTTCGTTCCGGCCGCGCTGTTGACCGGGTCTTTTGTTTCGTGCCGAAGAGATCACTGTCGCTGAGAAAGAGTATTTTCTCTGCCGGCAGAAGGGTTCCGTGACTTAAGCGGGTAGCCAGGAGTGTAATCGAATTAACCTTGTTGTCTGGCGTATCCTGACTTCGGCTGACTGGCAGAGCGTAGTCTGAGAGCAGGTTTTCAAGGCGTTCACAGGTGGTCTGGTTGCGGCCGGCTAAAAAGATATGATAGCCCCACCTGAGATGCTCTTTTAAGAGGGTCGCCGCCGCACTTAGAGGGCCTTCATGTTCATTCCTGAGGGCCGCCTGCTTAATGCTGTCTTTGATGAAAAGATTGTCCCGGGTTTTAAAGAGCACCTTTTCCGGTCTGTTGTCAGTCGGGATAAGGCCGGTCGGTTCCGGCTGGTATTCCGATTGTTCGATAAAGATAGTGCCGCAGCCTGCGGGAGAGCTTAAGGCTCTATCGGGCGGTAGCAGGTAGGCATCCGGGGCAAAGCTCAGCCTCTTTTCAGTGATTGCGCGTTCATAGCCTTCCGTAAGCTGCTGCTGCAGATCTTCAATCTGTTCTTGCAGGGCTTGAGGGTCGATAAAAATTGTCGGACTTTTTTGCGGGAAGAAATCAGTCAGTGAGTGCCAGTGATCCGAGAAGGCCGGCAATAGACTCTCAAATCCGGGGCGGTTCGGACTCTGTTCAAGTTCGGCCAAAGCCTGACCTAAGACGATTTCCGAGTCGTTAAGTTCGACAAAGCGCCGGCGCAGCCGTTGTCTGGCTTGGTCAAGGTCGGCCGGAGGCAGAACCTCTCGGGCCGGTCCGATATCGATAAATTCCAGTTCTTCTTTATGGCTGAGCTGGGTCAGCGGGGCAAAAGCGCGAATCGATTCAATCTCATCACCAAAGAAATCGAGCCGCATCGGTTCTTCATGGAGTGGTGAGAAGATATCGATAACCCCGCCGCGGACACTGTAATCTCCGGGTTCGTCAACTACCGGAACCCGGACATAGCCGGATTTATCCAGTTTGGCAAAAAGCTTTTCCCGGTCAATACTCAAGCCCCATTCGAGGCGAAAGCAGCGGCTGAAGAAACGCTTCGGGTCTGGAAGTCGATCACTGTAGGCCGCAATCGTGGTAAAACAGAGAAAATTTTTCAGGTTTCTGATCCGGGTCAGGACGCTGATTCTCTCTCTCTCAATCCGACCGCTGCGGAGAGTCTGTCGGTAGGCTAAGCGGGGCAGCGGTGGCAACGTCAGAAGTTCGGGGGCCGGTTTTTGGGGATGGAGTATTTCAAAGTAGGCCGCAACATCGCGGCAGAGATCACGGCTCTTTTGAAAATCGTCACTTATAATGATGAAAGCACCCTGATTGAGAAGGGCTAGGCGGGAGATCAGGAGCGCCGGAGCCGAACCTTTAAGACCGCTTAAATGAATTGTTTTTGAGTTTGCAATGGCACTGAGAATGGTTTCTGTCTCAGTGGTAAACGGGAGTGAAGTCATAAAGGTCTATGGCAGAAGGTGAAAAGAGTTGATCGCGCCGCTATATTTTCAAAAAGGTTTTAAGAGCATTCTCAACCTCGATAGTTTCTACAAGGGTGTTCCAGCAGGGTCCTTCAGGGCGTTGATTGAGGATGCCGTAGACCGGGAGGGGAAAGGTGTCGTGGATACCGCTGGTCAGGTCTCGTTCGCAGGCAACGGCGATAATCATTTTCGGTTTATGGTCGCGGACAATCTTTCGGGCCAGAGTCCCGCCGGAGGCGACGGCGATGTGAATTTTGTAACTTCGGGCAAGTTTGATCAGGGTGTCGATATTACACCGTCCGCATTGCTCGCAGTTGTCGATGTTGGTGGTGATCCGGCGTTGGCAGTCGGCTCTCTGGAGACAGTGAGGCAGGAGCAGCAGCATTCGCTCCGGAGCGATTTTGTGACGGTTGCCGGAGAGGAGAAGGCGGTTGTTAGTTTCAATGAAAGAGTTGCGTACCTGCTCTTTGCTGACGCCTAAACGGGGCCCGAGGATTTCCATCAGGGGGAGAAAAAGTTTGATACCCAGACCGCGGATTTTATGGGTAAAGGGCAGCTCTTTTTCTAGTAAAATAGAGAGAATCAGGGCTGAAATTATACTGCATAAAATGATGCAAGCAATGCTGGCCGTAATTTTGGCTGCGAGCGCAACGCCCGGGTGCATATGCTCGAGACCGATGGTCGCAATCCAGCCGCCAACCAGGATCAGAAGCATAACCAGGGCGAAAGTCAGCCCTAAAAGGCCGATGAAGATCCTTTTTTTTGAGGTTGTGGGAGTTTTGTCAGTTTCAGGATTGCACATCTATTATTTACTGTTGAAACAGTCGTCAGGGTTAATTTTGTGTCCGCGCAAAAAATCAGCTGCGGTTCGAGGTGGTTTCCCGGCAATCTGGAGTTCATCAATACTCAGGGTTTCGGCCTGGCCGCAGCCGACAATAAGTTTGTCATTTTCGACCCGCAAGGCACCGGGCGGAAGCAGATAAGTTTCTTCAGCGGGGCTGACCGTAATTATCTTTACTCTTTTTCCTTTAAGGAAGGTGTAGGTTCCGGGCCAGGGATTTAAACCTCTGATCCGGTTGAAAAGGGCTGCAGCCGGAATCTGCCAGTCGATCAGGCCGTCTTCTTTTTTCAGTTTGGGTGCGATTGAAGCCTGGCGTTCATCCTGCGGGGTGGGCTCCAAGCGGTTATCTTTAAGTTCGGAAATCGTGCGCCAGACCAGCGGGGCTCCCAACTGAGCCAGTCGTTGGGAAAGGTGCGGCAGGGTTTCATGGTCAAAGATGAAGGTCGGTTCCTGAAGCAGAATCTGGCCGCAGTCTATCTTTTTGCCGATAAGCTGGGTTGTGACCCCGGTTATTGGTTCGCCGTTGATTAGAGCCCAGGGCATCGGTGCCGGTCCCCGGTAGGCCGGCAACAGTGAAGGGTGGAGGTTGATTGCGGCCTCTTTCGGCAGAGCAATAGTCTCTGGGCTCAGTTTTATGCCGTAATCGATCAAGACCAGGTAGTCAGGAGCAAAGTCGCTGATTATCCGCCGGCCTTCTTCTGAATTTACCAATTTTGGAGTTGCGGTTTCGATACCGAGTTCAAGGGCTGCAGCTTTAGCCGGGGTTGGCGCAATTTTGCGGCCCCGGCCCTTATTGCGATCCGGTTGTGATATAAGTTTAAGCTCAACTTCGGGCCGCTGACCGGCGAGAAGCTTAAGGGTCGGGATTGCAAATTCGCCTGAGGCTAAAAAAAGGATTCTCATTTGAGGGTTCCTTTTTTTAATTTACGTTCGAACATATTGCGTTTCATGTGGCTGATGCGATCAATAAACAGAATTCCGTTGAGATGGTCAATTTCGTGCTGGATAACAACTGCGGGAAAATCTTCGAGCGTCATCTCGATCTCCTCCGCATCCAGAGTCAGAGCATTGACGACAATTTTTTTATAACGGGAAACCTCGGCGGAATAGTCCGGGACACTCAAACAGCCCTCAACCATGGCCATTTTCCCGGATTCGGAGATTATTTCCGGATTAACCAGAATCATCGGGTCGGGCGGGGCATCATCACCGCTGACCGGGTCAACGACAATAAGTGCAATCGAGCGTCCGACCTGGGGTGCGGCCAGGCCGACACCGGGAGCTTGATACATTGTTTCCAGCATATTTTCAGCCAGCTGCCGGATCTCATCATCGATTCGGGTAATCTTTTCGACTACCTTTTTTAAGACCGGTGCAGGATAAACGCTGATATCTAAAATACTCATTTGACTCTGAATTGGTTGACTGACGCCATCGCGACGGTTGTGTGCAAAGGTCGTTCAAGGGTGCGATTACGTCAGATTCGATTGATTTATTTCGATGAAGAAAATAGTAAAATGCCAGCAATTATAGTCAATCGGAGTGAAGCATGTCAACCTCAAAAGAGAGAGGTCTATTACTTTCTCCATTTTACTGGCGTTTGGTTTTTGCTTGAAAAAATACCTCAAGATAGGGCAGATTGACTCGCGGTGAAGAAAGAATCAGGTGTGACCCGGGTAAAGGGTTGCCGGGGATATTCTGTTCAAATTCCAAAGCCAGTTCCGGGATTATCAGCAATGATTTCCGTCCCCACTCGGCAATAACCACAGCTTCACCCTGCCAGTCTGGGTGTTGCTGCAGGTAGACCAGAGTCCAGTGGCGGTTGGAGATGCGTTCCGCTTGGCGAATCCGGTTGCTGGTGGTGTTGACAGCCCCGATCCGCTGGGTTATTTCATTCTCGGAAAACGGGGTCGCACCGTTAAGATGCCGGCGCAGCTGCTGGTGGGCAACCAGATCAAGATAGCGGCGTAAGGGGCTGGTTACCCGGATGTAAGCACTTAGTCCTAAGCCGAAATGAGACTGCGGCGTGCAGCTTATACGGCCGGGGCGCATCATTCGGCGTTTCGTAAACATCGCCGCCAGGGGTGCCAGATCTTCGGTGTATGGCATTTCACTATTAGGTGCGACCTG
>JAGGTT010000206.1 GCA_021163565.1 Candidatus Tharpella sp. | reverse complement strand
CGCTGGCTGACCCGAAGACCCTCCGAGCCGTTAACTCCAGCATTTATTAGAGGATGCGTAGCTTGAGGGATCAATAAAAGGAGGTGGGGTTGAGGTTAGGATAATCTGAAGGTTAGTGTCGCGGGGTAAGAGCTTACCCCAATAATGTTTTGGTCTAATTTAAGGTGAAAGTGTAAGTGTAATTTTTAATTGTAGTTTTTTTAAAGATCTACCCTCTCTTTAGGGAGATCGCTAACTAAGAATGGAGGAAACAGATGAGAAAAAGTAGTTTAATTTTGTTGCTGGCCATGGCATTCGTCTTGACGACCGTGGCCGCTGGTTTCAGTAGTTCAATTGTTGATGGTCCATGTAAGGAGATTTGTAAAGACTGGCACTATGGTCTCCAACTTGATCTTACGTATGATTGTAACACCCCTTATCAGGGAACAGCAACTTGCCCGCCCTGCCCTCAGTTTGACTATGAGAGTGCAAGAGGTTATTGTACTACCATGGCTAGTCCTGGCAGCGTCAGCGAGTATAATGCCCACGGTATTATCATGAAGGTCTGTGACTGCCCTGATCCAAATTTCGATATTACCAAAAGCTATGGTATCAGGATCGAGATCGTAGAGCCGGCCACCGGTGTCTATTTTACTAACTCGAATACGAGCGGTGCTGATTACACATGTGCAACTGGTTGTGCGAATGGAATCCAGAATATTTATGTTTCAGCTATAGGTGATACCACTGACGAAAGCAGATTTTGCCCTTATCCTTGCGTTGCTACTGCACCTGCTGCTGCGGCGACTGCGTTCGTTATGGCATATGAGCCGGTTAACAGCGGCAAAGTTCTTTTTGATCCCGCCACTCATGATAAGCAGCCTGATCCTGTAACTGGTGATCGCGAAGAGTGTTGTCTCGATTGTATCGGTAACTTGGCCAAGAGCATTCAGACTACCTGTGTGCAGCCTTTTATGGTCGCCAATTCCCCTTACCTTATGATTGATGTCCCGACTATGGTTTGGGATCCCAAGATCATCGCTGAGGGTGATGAAGTTGTGTTAAAAGTTATCATCACTGGTGAAACCGATGCTGCGGTTTGTCCTACCTGTAACGACCTTTGTGACTGCACCGTCAAGGTTGGTATCTTTGGTTGCGAAAAAGCTATACCGGCATCTAAATGCTACACCTGCTTTCCATACCTTACGGCTGTCGATGATGAGGCTTGGTGGGCCGGTCTTGCTCTGACAAACGCAGGTTCTCGGGCGGATGTTGTGATAGAGTTTTATGCTGGCGGAGAGAGCGTTAGTGTTAACATTCCGCTTCTTGCCAATAGTGTTACGGTCTACGCTTTGAGTCAGATATCTGAGCTTTCCGCTCTGGCGGGTAAAGGCCCGATCTATGCTCAGGCGATAAGTACTGTTCCGACTACTAGTGGTGGTACAATCGCGGCCCAGGTTACCGGTTTTGCCATCATGGGTGACGGGACTCAGGCCTATGGTTACCTGACCAAGTGTGGACTTTGTGGTTGCAACGATTGTGACTAATCTGCATTGAAAGATGTGTCTAACGTTTAACTAAGGGAGTAATCCGGGAGACCGGGTTACTCCCTTTTTTATTATAGTGAGCTTTTATAATAAACTTATAATCAAACAATTTTAATTTTATTAAAGTTGACGCTGGAAAAAAAAAGATGTAGTATTGCCGACAAATTAAGTCGACTTAAAAAGTATGTTTATCTGCTTAAAGAGCCGGTTCGTTCTAAAGATATATATATATAGCAAGGAGAATGAAAGAGATGCCGATGAAAAAGGGAGTTTTGTTAATAATTCTGGGAGTAGTTTTGCTGGGTTTAATATCCTGTAGCGGAGTATCCGTGAATACCGATCCGAAAGTCCGTCTCCAGGAGCGGGTGGAGGGCTATATTCAGGCCCGTCAAGCGGCAGACCAGATCGCCCTGCAGGGCTTTTATCTTGATCCGCATCAAGCTCGGATCGGTAATATCAGATATCTCAGTAGTGAAATTTCTGCGATTACGTTCAGTGATGAGGATAAACGAGCTCAGGTAAAACTAAAGAACAGCATGCAGGCGATGGGTTTTACGTTCAAGGATACGCCACAGACCATCACTTGGGTCTGGGAGAAGGGTGACTGGTATCTGGTAGTAAATAAAAACCGTAACCCTTTTGCCAAGAAAAATAACCCGCCCGAGAGTGTAAAAGATGCTGTTGACCAGAAAAAATAGATGCCTGTTAGCCATCTTGTCGCTAATAATTGTTGCTGTATCTCTATTGTGCTTGGCGCCCCGGTTGGTTCTGGCTCAGGAACTCAAGGCCGAAGCTGATTTTAAGCCCTGGTCCGGTTGGTGGTGGCCAAAAAGCCACGGTGAACTTGTCTTAGGTTATAATGGCAAGCCTGCACCGGCGGAAAAATATGATCTCTATGTCACCGGCCGGCGTCCGGGGCCGGCCTATAATAAAGGTTTACAGGAGTGGTATGACCCCAATGCTGAAGGCTGGGAAGGAATGTGCGACGGCTGGGTTAATGCCGCGATCCTGGAGAGCGGCCCCATCCTGGGTGCCAGTGCCAATGGTGTTTTCCTCAATGTCGGCGATAAGAAAGGGTTACTCACCGCCTGTCACTTCAAGGATGAGATTAATTATAAAGATTGCAGCAATAATCCGGAGTACTTTCATCGCTATCTCCTGAAATATATCGGGGAGCAGGGTGAATGTATCGGCTCGGACCTGGATTCCTCTGGATCTTTCTGGTCCTATCCCATCTATAGTTATGATATGACTATTTCATCCGGGCTGGAAAGTGACTATGTCGTCTGTAAAATCGAATATCCGACCGATTTTGTTGACCCCGATTATCAAGGCAGCCTGATGCGCACTGAAACCTATAGATACCGGCTCTATAAGGATGCTGAAGGTAGCATTACCGGGGGAGATTGGCTGGCGGAATCCGTGGAGAACCATCCCCAGTGGGTCTGGGTGCCGGTGGGTATCAATCAGGATGAACTCTTTATCGACTATGAAACAGTCAGAGAGATGGCGCAGACCATCGATGATGAGCTTGAGGGTCAAGAGCTGGTTCCCGGCCATCATCTCCTGATGGTTTATCCCGGAGAGGATGACAGTTTTAAGATTACTCCCCGGATGGGTGAGAATATTACCTGTCACATCGCTCTGGATCCCCAGAGTGTTAAGGGTAACACGGCTCGCTATCGACTGGAGCGCAATCAGGAAACAGTTGCCGCCGTTGAATTGGGGAATGAATTACAACCTTTATCGTTGATTTCAGAAACTGGAACCGATGCATTCCAGCTTACGTTTTTGCCGGGAGAGAATAACAGTGCCGGGGTCTGTATTCATCTCTATGTCGAAATTGAGGCTCAATACCAGAGTTGGTTTTACGGATTTCCTCCGGAAAATTTCTGGCTTGGCTGCGCCGCTGCTGGCTTAAATGAAACCGCCGGTGCCCGGTTCTGGCTCGAGATTGCCGGTGATCAGGGTTTGCCTGTGGGTAGCGGCCAGGTCAGTGGCGCCGACCTGAACCCGGGGGGGCACTGGCTCAGTGTTCTTGAAAACAATCTGACCGAAGATTATTTCAGCGGTAACGGCAAACCGATCGGTTTCAAGCTGCTATCAAGCACTCCCTTTCAGGGAATGCTCCTCGCCGGAGACGGTCGTACCCTGTGGGGGCCGCCGCAATCGTATGAAGTTAGCGGCAGTAAACTGGTTATCCCCTGGCTTACTAGTGCCTGGGATATGCATAAGTCTGCCAATTTTCATCTTGCCAATGCAAATATCAACCCGGTTAAAGCGACAATCTCCTATTTTAAACAGGATGGTACACCATTGCCGCCGGCTGACGTGGAACTGGCACCGAAAACGACCGTTGCCTACAATCGTGGCAACTATCCCGGACAACGCGGGGTTGATGGCTGGGGTCTGGTTGAAGGATCGGGAACGGCTCAATTCAGTGGTGGTGTTGACTTGCGAGAGGGTTTTAAGCGCATGGATCAGCTGCCGCTGCTGAAATCCGGCCGGAACCTGATTGCCGCGCACCTGGTCACAAGCTTCGGCTGGCAGACTCTTCTGGGGGTCTGTAACCCGAATCCTGAATCATTAAATTTGTTACTTACTCCATTTGTTGATGGGGATCAATTGGGCATGCCGTACCCACTCGAGATTGACCCTTTTGCCAAACATGAGATGGCGATCGAAGGTTCTCTTTTTGGCCTTTCTCAGGAGGAGATGGATAAGGCCTGGATCCGGATTGATGGGGATCGCGATTCTGCCGCCTATCTCCGCTATCTCTATCAGAATGATGCTGGAGCTTCGATTCCCCTGGCAGCGGAGGTCGAGGCGGGGAAATTGCACAAGCTTGCCCAGATAGCGATTAGTGATGGCTGGTGGACCGGGATTGTTTTATTAAATCATCAGGCCGCAGCAGTCAGTGTTGAAATTACGGCCCTGAATGCGGAAGGTGAAGAACTGCAGCGTTTGCCGGTTGAACTTGGCCCTTATGCCAAATTCAGTACCAGTGTCGCGGCCGCTTTCAGTTCGGTTAAGCCCGAGGATCTGGCCCAGTTACGCCTTGATGGTGCAGGTTCTGCCGCAATCAAGGCTCAGGCTTTTTATGGCGGTATTAACGGAGTTACATTTCTGGCTGTGCATAACTGGTAGAGCCTGAATTTATTAACTAATATTTTATGGATGTATATTATGAGATCAAATTTTTTGCTTAGATCTGCGATTATCGTAATCTTGATGTTTTCTGGCGCGATGTTCGCCGGAGCCACGCCGGTTGTAGATACCGGAAATGATTTTTTACGCATTATTTACAGCGGCGGCTTAACCGGTAATATCGAACCTTGTGGTTGACACGGGAAACAGGCGGGAGGTCTCTCGCGACGCAAGACCCTGATTGATGAAGCAACCAAAGGACTGGCTAAAGATCAATTCTTGATCCTGGATGCGGGTAATTTTATTGACCGCAATGTTCCCTTTAATCATATTGCTTCAAAATATATAATGAAAATTCTGGCTTTGAGCGGGATTGAGGTGATGGGCGTCGGTCCCCAGGATCTGACCCTGGGTCGGGAGAACCTGCTTAAACTGATTGATCATAGCCCGATCAATGTTGTCTCCGCCAATCTTCCGGGGTTTCTGCCCTATGTTCGCCTTAACAAAGGCGGGGAAAAGATTCTCATAACCTCGGTCATAGACCCTGAGCTCATGGAAAAATATTATCTCGAATATGACCGAGAAGTCATTGATCCGGTGACCGCCCTTAAGCGTTTACAGAAAAAGATTGATCATGACTATTTTATCGTCATTGTCCAGGCCCTGGGTGAACGTATCTCCGAGATAATAAACGGTTGTCCGGGGATCGATCTTGCGGTTGACGGGCTCACGCGATCGATCAGTAACAATCTCGATCGACAAGGGGTTGTCCCGTTAATCTGCAACAACCGGATGGGTCAGTATGTCAATTATCTTGAATATCGTCCGGGTGCAGTAAAAACCTTGAATAAGCCGGTACTGATGCGGGCGTCAGCAAAAACAGTTAAAGAGGATCCGGAGATTAAAGCCATTGTGGCGTCCTATAACAAGGATAAAATCAAGTATAGCCGGGAGCAGCGCGAGAAGAAAGCCATACGGAAAATGCATGAGGTTATGCGGGAAAACCCATCTAATCTCTATCTCGGGAATCGCGCCTGTGAAAGTTGTCACCCGGTGAGTTCTAAAAAATGGCAGAAAACCCGGCATGCGGACGCCATGCAGATATTGTTAAAGAAAGGTCGGGAGGATGATCCTGAATGCGTTAAATGCCATGTTACCGGGATGCCGATTAAAGCGGCAACCAACATGGATAAAATAGTAACTGAAGTGGGAGGATTTAGTTCTCTGGTTGAAACCCCCTGGATGACCAATGTTCAATGTGAGGCCTGTCATGGTCCCGGTGCCAACCATGCCCAGAAACCGCGGCAGAACAGGATGAGAACAGCGGGTGAAAAGGGCTGTCTGGTCTGCCATACTGAGAATACGGATCCCGATTTTAATTTCCAGAAGAAATTTAGGTTGATTGAGCATAGCGAGAAAAAGGGGAAATAGTTGAGACGTAAAATAATATGGTGGCAAATTTTATTAAGCCTGCTTCTATTGGTCGGAATTACAGGTTCAGCCAGCCTGGCCGCGGCGGAGAAAAATCAGACATGGGTTGTCCGCTCCGAATATCAGAGCCCGATTCCAGGAAAAGAGAAATCGACCATCTGGTGGCAGTTTGAACGGCAGATTTTAGTAAACGGTGAAGCCCGGGTGGTGGTAACCGATTTAGAGGGCCGGGTGCAGAGCCGGGCCGAGCTCTATTATGACCTGAACGATGCTCTAGCGCAGGCCGATTGTTATCGTCAGCGCCGGGGTGAAGAGATTGTTGATGCCCGGATTTATGATGTTACGGCTCTTGCAATCATGAATCAATCCTTGATTCCCGGTGACTGTCTTAATCGGGAACAACCCTTTGCCGCCCGGAAAAAGGCGGATGAATATTTAATTAAGGAGCAAATCGGGACTACAGTTTTTTCCTCCCGTATTCTGGTCACCGAGGAGAGCGTGAGTTACTCTGAAGCTCTGGCTGCCGGTATGATCGGGAGTGATAATCAAGGTCTGGTTCAAGGTAAGACGCTCCGGCTGGTGACTGTGAGTAAACTCATGAGAACTGAAGCCGAGTTAAGCCCGTTAATGCGGCAGCTCTGGGCGGTTGGTGATAGTTTCTGGTTATACGAAGAGAAAGCCGGTCGCCGCTCCTGGCGTTGTCAGCGGCAATAGATGGTCACAGCGGTTACTTTTTGGCATAAATAATGCGTGTTTTTCAAGTAATTGTATGATCTCTATTTAATTTGTAACTATTCAGCATGGGTAGAAAATCACAATATATTGATGAGTCTCAGCGAATTCTGGGGACATAACCCGATTCTCCGCAGGAAATCGGGATTGTGTACCCTGAATTCGCGGCTTAGCTGAATAGCTACTTTAATTCATTATTAGATATCTAATATTTGCAAGTAAAAAAGGAGTAATTTATGATTGTTTGTTTAAGAAGTCGGGCAGCATTGCTGTTAATCGTGCTGACTCTGATTTTTTCCGGCCTGTTGCCGTCGATATCTGAGGCGTTACAGGGCGGTCCTGATGCTTTCGGTTATAGCTATCGGGATAGTAACGAGGTCGGTGGACCTCAGTATGTCTGGGAAAATATTGAAAAAACGGGTATTGATTATCAAGATAACTATAAAGGTGGCGATAACTATGTAAGGGCAAGTACCGGTGAGCTTGATAAGGATCTTCCGAATAGTATGGGTATGCCTATTCCGATCGGTTTTAAATTCGATTTTTATGGCAATACCTATAGTCATGTGCGTCTGGCCGGCAATGGCTACGTAACTTTTTCCTTGAACAGCGGCAAGAATTATGTTTATGATGGCAGCCGGATTCCGGCAAAATCTGAGCCAAATAATATTATCGCTCCGTTTTGGAGTTGGAATGACACCTACGCCTGACACCGCGGTATTCGATTTTTGACCCGTGGGGTCGAACCAGATCGGCGCTTGATTATTGAATATTATCAAATTGCAAATTTGTATAGTGATTCAGGAGTAAGCCATTTTCAAATAATCCTCTATGAGAAAGATAACAGCATCATATTTAATTATCGGAATGGAACGATTGCTCCGGCCAATGCCACTTTTGTCGGTATCGAAAATAAAAACGGCTCAACCGGCTTAAGATATCGTGGATTAAGCAGTACTCAATCGAATAAATACCTGGCAGTTCGATTCTTTCCTGGCACCCCGGGGTTGCCGGTTGATCAGGATGGTGATGGTTATACGATTGCCGATGGCGATTGTAATGATAATGATACCAGTATCAATCCCGGAGCAGATGAGATCTGTGGTGACGGTATCGACAATAACTGTGATGGAGTGACGGATGAAGGGTGTGGAGATAATGTCATCTATGTTTGTAGAGATGGCAATTGCGGTGAAAATTATCCTTGTTACGAAACTGTAAATGGAGGCTATCTTGCATCTTGGGCCGCCGGAGAGATAAAAGTTTGCGCAGGCTTCTATCTAGAAGATTTAACATTCAGTGAACCCATAAAAGTTACTCTATCTGGTGGTTGGAATAATGACTACAGTGATAATGCAGAAGGCCAATCGATCGTTGGGGGATCTCTAACAATCACTGCAGGAACTGTGATCGTTAATAAAATTGTCATTGAGGGTACAACTTCTCTAACGAGAACAGAAAGACTACAATTCGGATGCTGGCTGCCAGAATGCTGGTCATTGACAGTGGATATCTTTTGTTTAAGCCAACCTCTTCAAGGTAGAGCTTCTCTGCGAATCGTTTAAGCATCATAGTTCGTTTAGGTAAATGTTCCGAACCTCATCTGGCTGAACGCAAAGATAATCTAAGGTCTGCCTTTGCGAGCTGTGGTTGAAGCATACTATCAGCTCTGGCAGCTCTATTCCATAAGTAACTTTTTGGTGGTACCCCCATTTCCTATTGCGGGGTTCTGTGTGTCGGATGAGGTTAAGGATGCGGGCCGGGGTGGGTTGATCCAGGCAATGCCGAGTTCGCCCTCCAATGCCGTCGGTAGGCTTCTTCCCGGTGGCGAATGAAATAGTGATTTGCGTCTGTGAACTACATCTAAAGATTTTTCTTTTCGAAAAGGGCGAATGCGGCCAGTACAATTACGGCAAATACGGCAATTACCAGCCAGTGGTTGAGCCCCAGGATCTGGGGCAGGGTTATCTTTCCGTAATTACCCAAAGTGATGACTTTAGCTTTCATGAAAGAGTAGCTTTCGGCGTAGAGTGCGGCTCCTGCCACCATGCCGAAGATTCCCCACACAGCATCAAGGCGGCCCTCGCCGACCGCCCCGACCGCGGTTCCCGGGCAATAGCCTAACAGGCCCCAGCCAATACCGAAAATTGAGCCGCCGATGAGCTGGGCTCCGATCGAGGTGCCCTTGACACTCAAGTGGATCAGGCCGAGATCTTTTAAGATATAGATGCCGATGCAGGCAACAATAATCGCACTCAGCATAAACTTGAAGATGGTCATATCAAGAAAGCGCATGGCTCCGACCTGTTTGTCGT
>JAGGTT010000246.1 GCA_021163565.1 Candidatus Tharpella sp. | reverse complement strand
ATGATGCCGATAATTTGGAGGTTAGTGGGATGCTTTAAGACTGCTACCTGGATGTCGGCGACCTTGTGGCCGGCCAGTCTGGTATCCAGAATATAGAACTGACTGCCGATCTCATTGCTGACAATCTGGGTGATGATCTCATGGATGCCGGGGTAGAGAAACTCCTGGGCTAAGAGACAGTCGGTCAGACCTTCGGGTGTGACAATACCGTCGACCCTGGCTTTTTTGAGCAGGTTGAAGTTCTCTTTTCGTGAAAGTTCAGCCACAACTTTGTAGCGGTACTGGTGTTCACTGCGCAGTAATCCAACGACTGTGGCGATGGTGAAGGTGATTGAATCGGCATCACTGTTTAACAGGTCAGTAGCCAGAATAAATATCCCGGCAGCCGACTGAATATTGGCTTGTCGCAGGGTTGCTTCCAGGTTCGGGTTGCCGTATACAAAGGCGAACTTACCGGCTGGCAGGCTCTCTGGTAATTTTGTTATGGTATCGCTGACAATGACAAAAAACGCATTCTCATAAGCTGGATGCAACTTGAGCTCGGCAGTTATCCGTATAACTTTATCAATACTGGGGAAATTGCAGATGATAATGTGATTTTCTCTGGTGATTTGCACAAGACCTCGCTTTTTCTTTGAAATATGGTCAAAAATACTTTCCGCCGCCAGTCCCAGAAGATAGCCGATAATCGCTATGCCGAACAGCATGCAGGGGTAGGCTATAAGGAAGCGGCCAATTTCGGTTTGGGGATAGAGATCACCGTAACCAACGGTGGTCATAGTTACCATCGACCACCAGATGCTGTCGAGAATATCCAGTTCGGGCTGGGCTCCGCGCTCTGCCAGAAAGAAGAACAGGCCGAAGATCAGATTCAGGAAGAGGGCCAGCAGAAATATCCGAAACAGGTGCAACCGCATATAACGGTATCGTTTGAACCAGGTTATGAGGTATTTGTAGATAGGCATAAGTTTCTAAAGATTGTTTCTGATTGACCGACCCTGAGCGATAATATCTTCAATTACGTCCGCTGCCGGAACCTTGCCCTGATCGTCCTCATAGCCGAGTTCCGGCCAGTTGATTGCCTGGTTGCAGATATCTAGAATCTCATCCCAGACCGAGCCTAAAAGAAGATCAAACTGCCATTTACCGCCGTCGTCTCGGCCGAAGCGCTTTTCATTGATAAAACTCATGAAAATCATCTCAACCGGATCCTGTTCCTGGTATTCGGTGACCGCTACCCGAAGATCATCCCAGCGGTCTGTAGCGATAAATGCGTTCCATTTATCCAGGGTCGGATAGTCATTATAGAAACTGAAAGCAAATTCACCAGCCTCAAGATCGACAGCGCAGAAGATATCATTTTCCGTGATGAGCTCACGGTAGCGTTTGAGAAAATCCTGGTGCAGAGCGTAACCCGTGCGGCTGACGCAGTAGCGCTGCTGTTTATCAATCTCGATTATTTCCCGGGCCATCATCTCATCCAGAATCGGTTCCAGATCTTCACTTTTTTCATCAAGCAAAACTGAGATTTTGATATCCTCCTGGATCATATAGTCAAGCAGGTAAAGCCGGGCAAAGTTATGCTTCTGCTGATCATCAAGCTGATACGGCAGTTGGGGTAGTTTACTCATAATCGAATCTCAATTGGTATCAGGAGAAAAAGAGGCTGCCGACTACCAGGGCGATAATGATTGCGAGTCCACCTTCGATCAGGGCCGCTCCCCAGTTGTGATCTTTGCTGATTTCATCATCAAGCAGGGCCCCCGGAAGCAACATCTTGTCAGCGATATAGCGTCCGGTAATAAGAAAGAAGAAGCTTATCGGTATCCAGAAAATCAGGCCGAAAATTGAGTTATAGGCTTCAATGTAGTCGGCCAGCAGCAGACTGACCGCAATCATGCTCAAACCGAAAGCGACACCGGCGGCGGCGTTGTCCTGTTCGATCTCATGATGTAGGTCGAAAGTGCTGACATACTGGTAGAGGCGGCCGAAGATGATAAAGGCGATCTGGGCGAGCGCGAAATAGAATACAGTGCCGATAATATCAACGATAAAACTGGCCCCGGAGCCGCTTAAGACGGTTTTTATGATAATCCCGGAGGCGATAAAGGTACAGCCTTCAACCGCGCCGGTGCCGATATTCCGATCTTCAATAATTTCCTTATGGTTGCAGAAATTGGGCAGCAGAAAATTGTCGTTGAGATAGTTGGCAATCTGGAGCAGGGCAATACCAATAAGGCCCCAGAAAAAAGTGGCGAGAAGATCGCCGATAAGACCCCAGAAGCCGGTAACCGGTACCGCATTTTCACCCGGAGTTACAACTCCCCAGAGAATCAGGCCGAGACCGAAGAGATAGCCGGTAGTTGAAAGAGCTACTGCTTTATTGTCGGTGGTTGTCAACTCATGATCAAGGTCATACTTGATGCAGAGATTATGGATTTTCTTGCCGATAACCATAATGATCAGTATCGCCAGCAGATAGGTGGCCGCAACCGGCTGGCAAAGTTCCGCGATAGGTTTAAGAGATAAGAAACTTAACATGGCTTAATCCTCTTTATAATATTTTGTTTATATTTGCATGATTGTCAAATGCTATCTGTAAGTTTTTACTTGCCGCCGAAACTGCCGCCGCTGCGCCCGAATCCGCTGCTCCGGCGGACTGAGGGTCGCGAAGTCCGGCTCGCTGAACTGCGGCCGAAAGCACTTCGGCTCATCTGTTTTGAGGGATTACGCTTCTGGAAGCTTTTTTGTGAGCGAGTCGGTTTTTTTAGCGGTGCTTTGATGCCCTTGGTTGCACTTTTCCCGGCATTTGGCGAAGTTGACTTGCCTTTTATCCTGCTGCTGGATGATTTTTGCAGGTCTCTTTTACCGGAAGTACGGTTCTTATAATCCCGCTGTGAGACTGTGTTGTGGGCTCCGTAACTGCCGGGATAGCGACCGTAGCCCCAGGGTGACATATACATTGGATGCGGTCGGAAGAGCCAGTACATAAAGAGCATGTCGGTCATGCCGAAACTGCTGTGGTGGTAGTGATTCTGGCCGTAGACCTGTTCGTTGCCGCGGACTTCGACCTCGGCTTTATCATCACCGCTTTTTTCAATATTGATAGTCGCAATTTCCTGAACTTCTCCGGCGATCGGTTCAACCGTCAGTGAGAAACCCTTGCTTTTATCGTTACCGTATTCGGTAACTTTTACATAGTCGACTTTGCCGTCTTCATTGAGATCAAGATTGTTGACTCCCGTAGCGGGATCGTTGAGCAGGCGTTCCAGCTCGGTCGCATTTTCGGCCTTTTTAAGGAGTGAGCCGATGGTGGCCAGATCAAGTCCTTCTCCGGCGTAGACCGTAGACTGGACGTTGACATTATAATTTTTATCACCGCTGCTGGGCCATAAAAAAGAGATTACAATCAGGAAAATGAAAATCCCGGCCAGTCCTTTAAAAAGTTTCTCATTCATAATTTACGCTCCATTAAATTTTTGATTCTTTATGTATTAAGTTTTTTTCAATAACCGGTCTGCCATCCCTCAAGGTAATACGTGAAAATTTTATGATTGACAAGTGTATTTATTTCCTGTTCACCAGAAATTAGTTGATCTTTGCCGAAATCAAGGCTTGCGTGAATCATTTCCGGGCTCAGATAACGGGTTTCAACCTTGATCTCATGTATCTTTTTCAGCCCTTTTTTGAGGCCTGTAGCCGACCATCTCTCGTGGTGTCCACCCAGCCACCAGCCCCATTCACCGAAGGAGGGCACATTGTCGTGGTATGGTATCGCACTCAATCCCGATGCCCGGATCGTTCGGCCGACACAAAGAAAGGCCTCACGGGCGTGGAAGGGCGAGGTCGCCTGCTGGACAAATATGCCGTCTATTGCCAGGCGGTCAGCTAGACGGCGGTAGAAGGTACGTGAGTAGAGTTTGGCCAGTTCTTCATTGTTGGGGTCGGGAAAATCGATGATGATAACATCAAATTTCCCCGCCAGATTTTCCAGCAGAGTGGCGGCATCAAGATTAATGACGGTGACTTCAGCCACCAGTTCCGGCCGGCTGCCGAAACGTTTTTTCTGGTTTGCGACCAGAATTTGATCTTTTCCCGGCAGCTCCTTTAAGTCGTGGTTCTGCAGAGTCTTGATTTTAGCCGAACTTAAACTGTTATGATTGAGCCGGGTCAGGATCGGGTCAGTTCGGGCCAGATCGGTCATTTCCGGGTCGAGATCGCAGAGGACAATCTCTTTTACGGATTCATATTTGAGAATCTCCCGGGCCGCCATGCCGTCGCCGCCGCCTAAAATTAAAACCCGGCGCGGATTGGTTGCCAGAGTAAAAGCCGGATGCACCAGATTCTCATGATAGATGTGTTCATCGGCACTATTGAACTGCAGGCTGCCGTTGATATAGCAACGGATTTCCTGAGCTCGCGACCGGGTTAGAACAATATGCTGGTAGCGGGTGGTTTTACTGAAGATAATTCGGTCGCGGTAGAGATACTGTTCGGCTTTCGCGGTCCAGGTGCGGGCATTGTAAAAAGATATGCTGAGAATCATGAGCGCCGCAATAAAAAAGAGCCAGAGACGGGATTTTAGAGTTATTTCGCTGCGGAAGTAGATCAGAAGAATCGCGGCGGCACTCAGATTCAGCAATCCTAAGACATAAGCTGATTCAATCAAGGTGAAGAACCTGGGTAGGAGAAAAACCCAGAGCAGGGCTCCGGCCAGCGCCCCGATATAGTCCATCTTGAGAACCTTGCCGAGATTGACTTTAAGCTGTTGGGTATATGCCGAATTGAGTCTGGCGATCAGCGGCAGCTCAAAACCTAAGAGCAGGCCGATACTACAGATGAACGTGTACTGAATAATGATGTAATATGCGGGGGCCAGACCGTAGGTGAAAAGCAGAGTCAGAGGTCCTAATCCGCCTAAAACCCCCAGCAGAATTTCGGCCGCGATGAATTTGTCGAGCAGCAGCTTGTCGTCAAGCCGTTTCTGCAAGTCTGCACCGATTCCCATGCAGAACATCATCGCCCCGATCACCAGGGCCCATTGCCGGGCTGAATTACCTAAAATATCCGCGGCTATCCGGCTTAAGGTATATTCATAGGCGATACCGCAACCGCCCATAATGAAGGTTGTCAGATAGAGAATGAACGAAGCTGAAATATTCATGGGGTGTCGGCTATAACGAAGCCGCTATAAAGTCAAGAGAAAAGTGACAACGGCCAGGGCCAGCAGCCAGGAAGAGATGGTATAGGGCTGTTTTTCAGTGACGGAGGAAAGGCCGGAGCGGTGCAGATCAAGGAGGATCTTTTTCATGATTACGGGGGCCAGCTGCTCCCGGCCCAGGAACCAGTATCGGCCGCGGCCGGCGGCAGCCAGTTCTTTAAGGTTTTCGGGCTCCAGGGAGGTGGTTAGTAGATCTCCTTTCTCATTCTCATAATAACCGATTATGCGGCTGCCGTCAGGGGTGCGGATGGGAATCAGGCTGGCCGCTGCTTGCCGGCCAACGCCGATGCTGTAGATCCGGCGGTGGTCAGCCCCGGCTTCCAGAACTATTTTCTCAAGTGCGGCAGAGTTGTCGGCGGAATTTTCACCATCGCTGATTAAGAGGATAATCCCGGTCGTATCTGCAGGTGTACGGGTCAGTATTTCTACTCCGGTCTGCAGACCGGCTGCAAGATTGCTGCCGGGGGTTGAAATGGCAAGTTCATCAAGATTCTCAACCAGGTAGCGGCAATAACCGTAATCTGTAGTTAAAGGGACAAGTTCATAGCTTTCAGCCGAAAAGACAAAGACACCGATTCGTTCACCCGCAAGATTGTCGAGCAGATCTAAAACCATGATCCGGGCTCGGTTGAGACGGTTGTTCAGGGTGGTTGAAGTACTGGTTTTTCCCGGGAAGACGCTATCTTCGGCGAGCATCGATTTTGAGATATCGATGCCGATAACCATATCGATACGGCTTCTTTTGAAGACCGGTTTCTGCTGATAGATGATCGGTTCCGCCAGAGCTGTCAGGAGCAGGGTCAGAGTCAGAGATAAGAGCAGGGCGCGGCGTTTAACTCCGGCTCGGGCCGGGGTAAAAAAGATTGTCTGCCGCTGCCGGTTGCGCTGGCGTATCTGGTGTAACATCAGACCGAGATGGAGAAACAAGGGAATCAGACCCAGGAACCAGTAGGGATATTTGCAGATCATTGAACTATTTTCGCACCCGGTTGTCCGGCGGTTCACCGACCATAAAACCGGCACTTTCCGGGAGCATGGTCGAGAGATTCTTTTTGAGGTCAAGCCTGTTTTCAGCCCCGGTTGTCATTTGGGAAAGTTCAGACTGGCTCTGCCCGGTCGTCAGAAGCTCCAGATTCCAGCGCGGGATATTGTTCAGATCACGGGCTTGAAAATCTTTGTCAATTTCAGTGATCGCACTTTTGAAATGTTT
>JAGGTT010000205.1 GCA_021163565.1 Candidatus Tharpella sp. | reverse complement strand
GCGGTGGGGTCGTTCATATCATAAATTTCCCCGCTGGCGGTGGCCTGGCCATGAAAAGGGTGGCCGTACCAGGAGGCGATACCCTGCTGATAGAATCCGGGCTCAAGTTTCTCCGGCGGTGCAGTTGTATCAGCGTCGGTTGTCAGCTTATCTGATGTCGTCGAGCAGGCGGAAAAAAAGAGCATCGCTACGGCCAGTATCAGGATGACAGCGTTGAGATGGTGTTGTTTAAATCCATTGCGGTTTAGTCTGCGGTAGTGTTTTGGCATTGGTTTTACTTTCCTGAAAAGAGTTAATGAAGGCCGGAGCTGTTGAGCATGACGACTTTCTTGAAATCATCACCGATCAGAATCTGGTTGATACAACCGAAATTTTGATCCAGGTTGAAAATATTTGTATTAGGCAGCCCTAGTATATGTGAGATAAGGAGCAGGTTGACCCCGCCGTGAGCAACAATAACTATTGCTTCACCGCGATGCTGAGCCGCAATTTTATCAAATTCCGGATAGATACGTTTTTCGACCTCTTCGATGGTTTCACTGCCGGGAATCCGGTAGTTTATGAAATCGGCAAATTTCTTCTCCACCTGTTCGGGGAAACGCTCGCGCACTTCAGCCAGGGTCAACCCTTCCCAGTCACCCATCTTCATCTCCCTGAGGTTTTCATTCAGTTCCAGTGGGCAACCGATTTTAGAAGAGATTATCTCACCGCCTTTGCGGCAGCGCTGCAGGTCGCTGGCATAGACCATGGTGATATCCAGACTGGATAATTCCAGTCCGCGTTGAACCATCTGAGCTCGGGCTTTGGCGGTAATGTCAACGTCAAAATGGCCGTTGTAACGTAAAGGGCCGTCCAGAGTATTGACGGTTTCGCCGTGTCTCAGCAGATAGATGGTGGTTAAATTATCCGGCATTTTTATATCCTACATTAAAGCGACAAGCATAATCAGAGTTAAGGCTTCACTGCTCTCACAGGTGAAACCTAAAATATCGCCGGTTACACCGCCGAGTTTACGGCGGGCACCGTATCTGACTAAAATAACATATAACACAACCGCAAAAAAACTTAATAAACCGGCGAAACCGGCAAACAGGAGCCCGGCAGTAAATGCTGTGATCGCCGCGATAGAG
Organism: Candidatus Tharpella sp.; assembly: GCA_021163565.1. Taxonomy (GTDB): domain Bacteria; phylum Desulfobacterota; class Anaeroferrophillalia; order Anaeroferrophillales; family Tharpellaceae; genus Tharpella. The sequence goes on along the minus strand of JAGGTT010000205.1, from coordinate 3,876 downwards.
AGTTCACGTACCCCGCAGTGGTTGGTGAAAATAGCTCCTAAACCGCCTTCAGCCCGCGCGTATTCGGAGCTGAAGGTCAGCTGAATAATGGCGTAACGGCCGAAGACGGGAAAGAGAATTATGCTTAAAGGGCAATCTTTAATGATGGTCAGCAGAGCACTGAATTTAAGCAGCAGTAAAAGAATCAGGGCCGTAGCTCCCATACTGCCTAAAAAACTGTCTTTCATGATCGAAAAGATCTTTTCCCGATCCATTCGACCACTCATCAAACCGTCAGCGGTATCGGCGATGCCGTCCAGGTGAAAACCGCCGGTCAGCAGAAAATGAAGGAGAAGAATCAGCGCGGCAACAATCATCGGGGTCAGAAAAAGGTTGAAAAAAAGTCCAGCGGCAAGCAAAATCAGTCCTAGCAATAACCCTACCAGGGGGAACCAGGCTTGAGTCTTGCCTAAGGTCTCTTCCGGAACCTCAGCGCTGAAAGAGCCCGAGGGTAAAGTGGTCAAAAAAGAGAAGGCTAAACGAATTTGAGTTATAATTGAGTTCATATAGTGTTGGTAACTTACAGGTTATTTCAATTTTTGCGGCAGGCCCCAGACCGTAAAATAGACCTCCTGGCAGGCTCCGGCCAGGCGCTGATTTGCAAACCCGGAAAGATCACGGAAACGGCGGCTTAACGGATGTTCGGGAACCAGTCCCAACCCGACTTCATTGGTTACCAGAATAACTGTTGCCGGCAGGCGGTTGATATTGTCGGCCAATGTGTCGATAGTCTTGAAAATCAGCTCATCGCTGTCGTCACGACCCATAAGGTTAGAGAGCCATAGGGTTAAACAGTCAACCAGGATTATGTCAAAATCAGAACTTGCAGCCTGCAGGGCAGCGGTCAACTCCAGAGGTTCTTCGATAGTTTTATGCCAGCGCTCATCGCGTTCAGCCTGATGTTTGGCAATTCTTTTTTCCATCTCCAGATCAAGCGCCTCGGCGGTTGCCAGATAGGCCCGTCGGCCGGGCATGGTTTCCGCCATCTTCTGGGCAAAACTGCTCTTGCCGCTGCGCACGCCGCCGCCTACCAGAACGGATGAAATTTTCTCTTCGGTCACGATTATTTACCTGGATTAAGATCAGCGTGATTCGTAATCCAATAACAGTTTCCTGTCAACGGTTTTTGTCGGATTCCGGGTCGGGGCTGCCAGCAGCAGATGGTCTCTGTTGTTGGAACGGCGGCGGTTTTCTGCCGGTCGTAACGGTTGTAGAGGTGTTTGTCGCTAATCAGGGAAGCGGCGGCCGCCAGATCGAAACTGGTGGGGACGGGGAGGCCTCCGCAGATGCGGTTCAGGTTGATCTGCAATTGATTTTTGCAGGAATCAGAGACGGTCTTCAATCCTGACCCTGAGATTAACTGGTTCGAGCAATCTGTGCCGGTGTTGATAAAGGGTAGAGCCGCAGGTGGTGCGTTACGATTAAGTTCAATCCGGCCAAGATATCCATATTTTGGTGGGGGAGCATTTTCTTCAATTCGACTGAGTTGGAGAAAGAGAGAGCCCTCACCGGGGCCGGGAGCCGGTTTCGGTTTGGGGGATTTAGATTGATTATGATAACTTTGCCAGCAGTAGCCTAAAACATCGCAATAGCAGTCGATGACGCCACATAAAATCGTATCAACCCGACCGCTTTCAAGCCATTGGCCGGCGGTAAGAAGAGCCATCGTTAGAGAGTCAGAACCTTGGGTTAAACTTAAGGTGGGGCCGGTTATTGCAAAGTGTTCAGCGATATGGGAGGCCGCGGCATTATGGACGGAATTGGAAAACATGGTCGGTGAGGCGAGGGCATCGCCATCATCTATAACCGAATCGAGAAAAGCGAAAGTCGTGGCACTGGCCCCGTGGGCACTGGCGACAATTAAACCGGTTTGTGGCCCAGTTAAATCCATCGCCGTATCTTTCACCGCGAGTACGGCCCCGAGCAGGGCGAGTCGGGAAAAATTGTCGAGGCGGCGTAATTTTCGGGGTTTTATGAATTCTGCCAGAGGCTTGCTGTCGGCGCGAAAGATCGGTAAATCGTAATCGCCGGCCCGGGTTTGGATCCGGGCGATTTCAGGCGTAATTTTAATATCATTCGAAAGTGCCGCTTTTAAGTCGGCCATGCCCGCGCCGAAAGCACCCACCGGGCCGATACCATTTATTGCCAGAGGAAACAAATCAGTCCTCCTCAAGGCCGATAATCAGGGCCGAATTATTGCCGCCGAATGCCAGGGACTGGCTTAAGGCGAAGTTGCCGTTGAAAGTTTGTGCAGAGGTGATTGGCGCGTGGTCGATTGCGGGGTCGATTTTAGTGAACCCGGCACTTTGGGGAATCTCCCGTCTTTTGAGCATGGCAACCGTAAAGGCGGCTTCCAGGGCGCCAGCCGCACCTAGAGTGTGACCGGTATGGCCTTTGGTGGAGAAGAAAGGCACATGGGGAAACATATCTTTGAGAACAAGGCCTTCGCATAGATCATTATTTAAGGTTGCGGTGCCGTGGGCGTTAATAAAGGCGATCTGGTCGGCGGAAATTTCGGCATCTGCAAGTGCATTGGTCAAAGCCAATCGTAAGCCTCGACCCTGCGGGTGCGGGGCGGTCAGATGCCAGGCATCACAGGCACTGCCGGAACCTGCGATGAAGGCCTGTGGTGAAGTCGGCTCATTATTTATGCCGGAAAGTTGTCGTTGTTGGTAGATTTTTTCCGATTCCAGCACTAATATGGCCGCTCCCTCACCCAGATTAAGGCCACTCCGGCTTTCATCAAAAGGGCGACAGGGTAAGCTGTCGCTGATCATCAGGGAGATAAATCCGTTACAGGTGACGCGGCAGAGTTCATCACTGCCACCGGCCAGAACTAGATCACAAATTCCAGCTCTGATCCACTCCGTGCCGATGGCAATGGCATCGGTTCCCGATGAACAGGCATTGACAACCGTCAGCTGCGGGCCGCAGAGATTGAAAACTTCCGCCACCACTGCGGCCGGATTACTTTGTAGATAACGGTTAATCGGTTGTAAACCGGGGGTTTTATGATTTTTGAAGTCACGGTAGAATTGTTCATCATTCATGTTGCCGCCGACCGTAGTGCCGATACAGACACCAACCCTGAGTCGGGATAAATTTGTTATTGGTGCATGGTTTTTACGCCAACCCGAATCTTTCAGTGCGGCTCGGGCCGCTACCACCGCCAGGCGGCTGGTACGCAGCCAGGGCTGGTTTTTGTCGGGTTCATCAAGGCTTGAAGAGGGAAGCTCAAATACCGGGTAGGATAGGGGGTGGTCAAGCTTGAAGCGGCGGGCTGGTGTGGGGTTGCGGCAATCCTGAAACAGGGCCGCAACCGCAGTTTCAAAATCAAGCCCGCAGGCACACAATCCGCCAATACCGCTTATTCTGACCTTCATAGAGCGCCTGTTAGATATAAGAAAAATGTCCTGGTAATTAAATTATCCATCTTTGCAAATTATATGCGTCAAAATATAAAGTCAAGGGATTCCTGTGGTCATCTGCATTACATTTTAATGATTGATTGCCGGGGTTTATATATGCAGGATCAGAGTGTGAACTTGACAATGAATATCGAGCTGGTATAACTTGAAGAGTTCATTGCAAGTTAGTTCAGTTAAATTGAAATACTAAAAAATATAATCCTGCAAAAGGTTATAAGAACCGGAGGCTTTATGCGTTTGTATAGATCAATTATTTTTACTCTGGTACTTGCCGGTTGTGCCTTTCTGTTTTCAGGTTGTGCCACGTCGCATAAGACCCGCGATGTGGTGCGGACGATTTCACTTGATATGCCGACCGACTACCGGATGGCATCCTACCTCGGTTTTTTCAAACCTCGCAAAAGTTTTC
>JAGGTT010000070.1 GCA_021163565.1 Candidatus Tharpella sp. | reverse complement strand
TCCCAATTCATACCGGCGCTGGTTACCAGAATGTGAACCGTGCCCCACTTCTCTTTAGCTGCCGCAACCAGGGCTTCAGCATCAGGCAGACTCGAAACATCAGCCTGATAGGCCATAGCATCACTACCCATCGCTTTGATTTCAGCAACCAGGGCTTCCGCCTGGTCGGCACTCTTATTGTAGTTAACCGCAACTTTAGCTCCGAGAGAGCCCAGCAGGCGGGCGATTTCAGCCCCGATCCCCCGGCTACCACCGGTGACAATTGCAACTTTACCTTTTAAATCAATCATAATTTTCTCCTGAGCCGGTATAATCCGGACTTAATTCTCTCGTTTGATAATAACCGCCATGGTTGCTCCACCGCCACCGCAAATTGATGCAACGCCGAACTCTTTGTCAAGCCGCTTCAAAACGTTATAGAGGGTCACCATTATGCGAGCTCCGCTACAACCGGTGGGATGGCCTAGAGCAATAGCGCCGCCGTGAAGATTAAGTTTGCTGATATCAAGATTGAGACGGGCGACATTACCCAGAACCTGCGCGGCAAAGGCCTCATTGATCTCGAAAATATCTATATCGCTTAAACTCATACCAGCCCGTTTCAACACTTTGGGAATCGCTTCGCCCGGCCCCTCACCCATAAAGGTTCCATCGACAGCGGTCTGACAAAAATCGACCATTGAGAAAAGCGGTTTAACGCCACGTGCCGCCGCCGCTTCCCGGGTCATAGCGACCATCATCGCTGAACCATCAGTAAGTCCACAGGAGTTACCGGCGGTCACCTTGCCGCCTTCTTTTTTAAAGGCTGGACGTAACTTACTTAAAACTTCAACCGTGCTGCCGGCTTTGATTGATTCGTCGGCGCCAAATTCAAACTCAGGTTTTTTCCGGGTTCCGGGAATCGTCACCGGAATAATTTCATTGTCAAACCAACCATTATCGGCAGCAGTCTGGGCTCTCTGCTGGGATCCGGCGGCATATTCATCCATCTCCTGACGAGTGATACCATATTTCTCGCCGACATTCTCCGCCGTCATTCCCATGCTGACTTTGGCAATCGGATCAAAACTATCACCCCAACCATCCTCAAGTTTGCGATCGCCCATCTTGAAACCACCAAAACGAGCCCCTTTAAGCATATAAGGAATCGTACTCATCGATTCCATCCCGCCACAAAGAACAATGTCGGCCTGCTCCAAAACTATCTGCGAGACCGCCATCGATGCGGCTTTCATGCCGGCCGGACAAGCTTTGTTAATCGTGACTCCAGGAGTCAGCTGACCACAACCACCTTTAAGAGCAACAGTTCGGCCAGGATTAACGTGATTTCCAGCCTGGCGACAATTGCCGATTATCGCTTCATCAACATCTTCGCCCACGACATTGGCTCTTTTTAAGGCTTCCCGGACCGGAAAAGCACCTATATCGTAGACCTGAATATCTTTCATAGTACCGCCGAAACTACCCATCGGAGTCCGCACCGCACTGACAAAAACTACATCACTTAATTTTCTCATAACCTATTCTTCTCCTGTTAATATTATTGACCGGATATCCACACGCGAACCTTTCCAAAGGTTAAACGTATTATAAACTGCATCCACATGATATTTCATCCCTCAAGGAAAAGAGCAACTTACATGCCAATCTTGAAAGCCGGCCGGAAGCCCCTGATCCACACAGCCGGAAGGAAACCGGTAATCATTACAAATGCGTAAAGAGTTCATCAAAAAACTTACAACCTGACCCTCTTCTGGCTCTATTAATGGATAGCGTTCAGATAATTTTGCTGGATCCCTGATTGTCAAGAGAACTGATATGCATATTTCAGAGCGGTAAAATGTCACCAGACAAGGTGACTTTTTCAGACAAAAAGCCCCTTGAAGAGCAGGGTTCACAACCTTTCTCTTCAGGGGGCTTTTTATTTCTGGCGGAGAGACGGGGATTCGAACCCCGGGTGAGCGCAAAGCCCACAATAGATTTCGAGTCTACCGCCTTCGACCTCTCGGCCATCTCTCCATTACAGCGAGGGTAACTAACATAAGCATTATAACAATTCAAGCCTTTGCTGATTAAAGATTCTACTTCAACGCATCCTGCAAAGTTTCAACCAGATCGGTTTTCTCCCAGGAAAAGCCTGGTTCATTACGACCAAAATGCCCATAGGCGGCAGTCTGCTGATATATCGGCCGCAAAAGATCAAGACTTTCAATAATACCTGCCGGCCGCAGCTGGAAATGTTTTCGTACCAACTCGGCCAGACGCTCCGACGGCAGCTTACCCGTACCAAAACTGTTGACCATAACACTGATCGGCTCGGCCACCCCGATCGCGTAGGCGAGCTGGACTTCACATTTAGCTGCAAGCCCGGCAGCAACCAGATTTTTCGCAATATAGCGGGCCATATACGAAGCACTGCGGTCAACTTTGCTGGGATCCTTGCCGGAAAAACAACCGCCGCCGTGACCGCCCTTACCACCGTAGGTATCGACAATAATCTTACGCCCGGTCAGGCCACAATCTCCCATCGGCCCGCCGACGACGAAACGGCCGGTCGGGTTAACCAGGAATTTAGTTTTGGCATCGACCATATCAGCCGGCAGCACCTTTTTAATAACTTCTTCAATAATTGCATCTTTAAGCCGTTCGTGACTAACCTCAGGCGTATGCTGGCTCGAGACAACTACCGTATCAATACGCTTGGGGAGAAAATTCTCATACTCGATTGTAACCTGGGATTTACCGTCCGGGCGCAGAAAATCAAGTTTCCCGCTTTTGCGCACCCGCGAAAGTTCCCGGGTCAGGCGATGGGCAAAGGTTATCGGCATCGGCATCAACTCTTCGGTATCATTGCTGGCATAACCGAACATCAGGCCCTGGTCACCGGCACCCTGCTCTTTATGCAGGCCTTCACCGGCAGTCACCCCCTGTGAGATATCGGGTGACTGTTTGTCGATACTCGTCAAAACAGCACAGGTCTCCCAGTCAAAACCCATCGCCGAATCGTTATAACCAATTCCTTTGATCGTCGATCTGACAATTGCCGGGATATCGACATAACAATCAGTAGTAATCTCTCCGGCGACCACGGCCATACCGGTCGTCACCATCGTTTCGCAGGCGACCCGGCAATTACGATCATGACTCATGATACTGTCTAAAATTGCATCCGATATCTGATCCGCAACCTTGTCAGGATGGCCCTCGGTTACCGACTCAGAACTGAACAGATAGTCTTTTGTTGACATAACTTTGTGCTCCGTAATCAAATTAAAAAGTTTTTTACATTTTCATCAAAAAGGTTTCGGGAAAACGCTGGTTCATCTCTTTGGCCACATAGCTTTCAACATCAGCCGCAGTTTCCATTCGCAATGACTGCGCCAACATTTCCCGGGCTTCCGCAAAGGTACTCTGGCGGATGATCTGCTTTATATGAGGAATCGAGATCGCGTTCATACTGAGTTTATCAAGACCGAGACCCAGCAGAATCAGGGTGTAAAGCGGCTCTCCGGCCATTTCGCCACAGATACTGACCGGGATTTCAGCCTCTTTAGCATTAGTTATAATCTGATGCAATAGCCGCAGGATGGCCGGATGCAACGGTTCATAAAGATAGGAAACATGTTCATTGCTGCGATCCAGAGCCAGAGTATACTGAATCAGGTCGTTGGTGCCGATACTGAAGAAGTCGACTTCGCGGGCAAGCTGGTCGGAGATAATCGCCGCCGAAGGTACTTCGATCATAATTCCTACCGGAATTTCATGATCAAACGAAACCCCTTCATGCTCCAAACCTGCCTTGGCCTCCGCGATAATTGCCTTCGCCTGTCGCAACTCCTTAAGCCCCGAAATCATCGGCAGCATTATCTTGAGCCGCCCATAGTGACTGGCCCTCAGAATGCCCCGAATCTGGGTCACGAAAATCTCTTGATGATTCAAACAGAGCCGTATCCCCCGTAGACCCAGAGCCGGATTGACGCTGTCCTCGTGAAACTGTTCCGATTCCGCAATCTTATCTGCCCCCAGGTCGAAGGTTCTAATCGTGGTCTTACTTTCCGGAGGCAGTGATTCGACAACTTTCTTATAGGTTAAAAAATGCTCTTCTTCACTGGGCAGGTTGTTGCGGTTAAGAAAAAGAAATTCCGTTCGGTAGAGACCGATATTGGTGGCCCCGTGGGCAATGATTGACTCGGTTTCTTCCGGAGTCTCAATATTACCGGCCAGAGCGACCCGAAAACCATCGGTTGTTTCCGCCGGCAGGTCTCTATTTAGAATCAGATGGGCCTGAAACTGATCGTACTGTATTCTTTTTTCCTGATACGTAACCAGCTGTGCCCGCGAGGGATTGACAATAACTTTACCCTCGATACCATCAACTATCAGACGGTCACCACCGTTAATCTTCTCGGTCGCATACTCAGAACCGACCACTGCGGGGATCTCGATCGAACGGGCCACAATCGCAGTATGCGAAGTCCGCCCTCCGAGATCAGTTACGAAAGCTTTGACCCGGTTGGGATCAAGCTGCAATGTATCGGCCGGGGACAAATCATGGGCAACAATTATTACGCCTCGACTGATCTTCTCGATACTGTCATATTCACTTTTACTCAGGTGTCTTAAAATCAACTCACTGACATGGGCCACATCACTCTGTCTTTCTCGAAGGTAGGAGTCCTGCATCTGTTTGAAAAAGTTTACTATCTTCTCACTGTTGAGATTCAAAGCCCACTCGGCGTTGATTTTTTTCTCTTTGATCAAAGTCACCGTATCATCAATCAACATTTTGTCTTTGAGCATCAGCAGATGAACATCAAAGATATAATTA
>JAGGTT010000158.1 GCA_021163565.1 Candidatus Tharpella sp. | reverse complement strand
TTGAGACGATTCTCTGCATGGATACCAATTTTGGTTATGTCAAAGAGGTCGATCGCCAGCACCCTTTAAAGCGCATAATTATCACCAATCTGACCGATTTGCTCTATAACTGGCAGAAGATTTTTGGCAACCTGATCGATAAAATCCCCAAGGGAAGTACTGTCAGAGGAGACAATATCTATCGTTTTAACGAGCTTTTGCGTAAGGCTCCGCCGCAGCCTCCGGTTGTCGAGATTGATGCTGACAAGGATCTCGCCTATATCATGTATACCGGCGGCACCACCGGATTTCCCAAGGGTGTGCCCGGCAGTCATGCCAGCGAGGTTTCCTATGTCAGCGATGTAATGGATCTCTTTCGTGGTTATATTGAAGAAGGCAACGATACCATGATCATGGTGAATCCGCTTTTTCACATTATGGCCAAGGGTTTTTTGCTCGCAGCCGGGCTTAACTTCGGCGTTACGACGGTGCTGATGCCGATCCCGGAGGTTGATGCCGTTCTTCGTGAGATAGAGCGTTTTAAAGTCCGCTGGATGCTCGGCGTACCGGCTCTCTATCGTATGATTCTTGAAAATGATCGTCTCTCCACTTACGATATCTCATCTCTAAAATACTGCTATTGCGGGGGAGATGTGTTGCCGGGAGAGATCTTTAAACGTTGGTGGGAGTTAACCGGCGATCCTCTCTATCAGGTTTACGGCTCGACCGAAGTCGGTCATCTGACCTACAGCCGCCTCGACCGGGATCCAGATCCCAAGACAGTGGGTAGTATCTTGCCCTCAAGACGTTGTCTGGTGGTCGATCCCGAAACCCTTGAAGAAGTTGAGGTTGGGACTACCGGGGAACTGTTGGTGACCTCACTCTATACGAATAAAAATTACTGGAACAAACCCGAAGAGACCGAGCTTGCTTATGTCAAGATAGGTGGAGATATCTTCTACCGTATGGGCGATTATGTCTGCGTCAATGAAAACGGCGAGATTCAGTTTGTCGAGAGAACTGCCGATACCATCAAATATAAGGCCTACCGGATTTCAGCCTCGGAGATTGAAGCTGTTTTACAGGATCATCCCACGGTTATGGGTGCTTGCGCGGTTGGCATACCTGATGCCAGTTGCGGCGAGCGTATCAAAGCCATCGTCGTGCTCAAAGAGGATGCTAAAGGGGTCGATGGTGAAGCTTTAACGGCCTGGTGCCGCAAACGGCTGGCCCCATACAAAATTCCCCGCTATATCGAATTTCGCGACATGCTGCCGAAATCAAAAGTCGGCAAACTTCTGCGCCGTGAAATTAGAGATGAAGAGAAACGTAGAGGGATGCAATAAATATCTTAGATACTTAAATCGGGGATAATCATGTTAGAAAATTTACAGATGGTTTGTAATGAGTGTCAAACAGTTAATCGGGTAACGGCGGCACATTTTACTGAAGGGCCGGGTTGCGGGAAGTGTAAAATTCCGCTTTTGGAGGGCCATGTCAAAGAGTTGACCGGGGCTGATTTTTCTAAATATATCTCCAAAAATGAGTTGCCGGTTGTGGTCAATTTCTGGGTTTCGTGGTGTGGTCACTGCCGCAACTTTGAGCCGGTTTTTGCCGCCGCCGCGCAGCAGCTTAAATTGCAGGCGCGTCTGTTCCGGGTCGAAACGGAAGAGGAGCCCGAACTGGTTCGGCGTTATTCAATTATGACCATGCCGACTCACATAATTTTTAAGGGTGGCAAAGAGATCTCCCGTCAATCCGGTGCCATGCAGCTACCGATGTTGCTGGATTGGCTTAAAGCTTATTTTTAAGTACGACCGAAACCGTATCCAGTGACTCTCAGGATCGAACGTAAACTTTGTTTAAGCCTCTTGAAAATGGTTGCCAGAAGTAAGCACGGAATGCTAAGTTGCACGATGGAATGTGGAGATTTACTCTGAATGAGGGACAGCGTGCTCACCTAAAGTTGTTTTGTCAAAGGCAATTTTGCCTTTTTATTTGAAGGATGCCGGTGTATGAAGAGAAGCCGTTTTTCTGCGGGATGGGTTGGGCTGGGGTTGAGTCTGGCCCTCTTTTTTATCTGCAGCAGTTTGTCACTAGCGGCACCGACAAAGGTCTATTTCAGCCCTGAGGGCGGGGCCGAGAAAGCTCTGGAGGAGTTGCTGGACGGAGCCCGTCAGAAGATCTGCGTGGCGGCCTACTATTTTACCAACCGGACTCTGTCCGCAGCCGTAATCCGGGCCCACAAGCGCGGCCTTAAGATCCGGGTAATAATCGATGGGAATGACGAAAGTGACTATTCAAAGGGCTACTACCTGCGTAAGCGCGGGGTTGATGTACGTTATGCCCGAGGCTTACCGAAAAAGATGAAAAAGAGTCGAAAAGCAAAACATCGGCAGAAAAAATACGGAATAATGCACCATAAATTTGTGGTTGTCGATGATAAAATCGTTGCGACCGGATCATTTAACTGGACCGCCTCCGCAGAGCGCTGGAACCGGGAGAATCTTCTGGTTATAAATTCAACATCCCTGGCGCGGCGTTACACAAAAGAGTTTGATAAAATTTGGAAAACCACATTCAAGAAGTAGGTCTGTTACAACCTTTTTATCAGTGAGTTATTTATGGGACAATCAATCTATCCAAATGAGACCCTGCAGACTATTTTTCAGCGCCGCAGTATCCGCCAGTTCCAGGATCGGCCGGTAAGTGATGATTTGATCCGGATAATTCTGGATGCCGCCAACCAGGCCCCGTCGGCCCACAATCAGCAATCCTGGAAGTTTGT
>JAGGTT010000111.1 GCA_021163565.1 Candidatus Tharpella sp. | reverse complement strand
GCTTTAGGTTTGGCCAGCGTGATTTTATGAAAACTATTTTTCATTTGCAATTGAAACTGTTTAAGTTCACTGCCCTGGAAAACCTTGCAGATGAGAAAACCACCTTTTTTTAAGCGTTCGAGGCCGAGTTTAGTTGCGGCTTCGAGTATGGCGATTGAGTTTGCCTGATCGGTAGCTTTAATTCCGGTCAGGTTGGGGGCGAGATCAGAGACCACGCCGTCAAAAGGCGGACTTACCAGAGCGTCAATCCGGGTTCCGGTATCAGGGGCCAGGATGTCGGCGACCAAGGTCTGGCAAGGTGGTGATTGAAGTTCGGAAATGGTCAGCAGATCGAGGCCTAGGACATGGCCGGAGGTACTCACGCGCTGGGCGATATACTCCATCCAGCCTCCGGGTGCGGCACCGAACTCAAGAATTTTCTGGCCCTTTTTGAAAACCCGGAAACGCTGGTCGATCTCTTCGATTTTGTAGATTGCCCGCGAACGTTTACCTTCACGTTTTGCCTGTTTGTAATAACTGTCTTTACGGTTAAAAGCCATGGGTCAAAGGTTAGCATGTGAAGTCAGAAAATGAAAGGAATTTTCTTTACCTATGAATTGTTTGAATAAAGAGCCCGATAGTTCAACGAACCCATCGGCTGAGATTGTCAAGGCTTTACGGGTTCAATTACCGGGAATATTGGCAACCGGAGAGGGTGTCGATGAGGAGCTTGCATTTAAGCTTGGAAGTCTGGCCGGCCCTGAAATTTTTCCCCTATTTCCTTTAAGCAACCAGATTCGTCGATATTATTGTGGTACAAAAATCGCGCTTTGTGCGATAGTCAATGCCAAGTCGGGTCGCTGCCCGGAGGATTGTGCCTATTGCGCGCAGTCGATCTCCTACGATACCGGGGTTAAAACCTTTCCTTTGCTGGAGGTTGATGAACTGCAGCTGCGGGTGCAGGCCGCGGCGGGCTGCAAGGTTGAAAATTTTTCCATCGTGACCAGCGGAACCGCGGTCGAGCAGATTGAGGAGCAGGATCGGATTGTAGCGATGTTAAAGGAGATCGCTGCCCTCGATATCGCACCCTGTGCCTCTTTGGGATTTCTCGATAAGGATATGGCCTCCCGCTATCGCGATGCCGGTTTGCAGCACTATCACCATAACCTTGAGACCTCGCGTTCATTTTTTCCGGAGATATGTACTACGCATGACTATGAACGGGCCGTTGCGACAGTGAAAACGGCTAAAAATGCCGGGCTTTATGTCTGCAGCGGTGGAATTATGGGCTTGGGTGAGAGCTGGTCTCAACGGGTAGAACTGGCCATGACCCTGAGGGAGCTTGAGGTGGATTCAATTCCGTTAAATTTTCTGGTGCCGGTAAAAGGGACACCGTTAGAGAATGAGGTCGGCTTATCTCCCTGGCGGGCTCTTTTGACAATTATGATGTTTCGATTTGTCTGCCCAACGGTTGATATCCGGATCTGCGGCGGCCGCCAGCGAACCTTTGCAGATTATCAATCTCTTGTTTTCGCCGCCGGGGCGAATGGAATTATGGTCGGTGATTATCTGACTACCAGCGGCCGGCGGTGGCGCGATGATGAGCGTCTGCTGGATGACTGGCAATCATTTGAAGGTGAAGGTTTGGTTGATGATTAAATGGATATCTGAAAAATCATTGCCGATTGAACTTGAAGCCGAGCTCAATCTGCTTGAAGATGATGGACAACTGCGTTTTCTGCGTACGATCGACGGCCCGCAGCAGGCACATACGAGTTTGAACGGCCGTCCGATTCTACTGCTCTGTTCAAATAATTATCTCGGGTTTGCCAATCATCCCCGATTACGGGAAAGAGCCTGTGCTGCAGCTGAGACTTACGGCTGTTCCGCCGGGGCTTCACGTCTGATTTCCGGAACCATGGGGCTGCACATCGAGCTGGAAGAGAAGATTGCCGCGTTTAAGAAAACTCCGAAAGCGCTGCTTTTTAACAGTGGTTATGTCGCCAATCTGGCTCTTTTGACGACTCTGGTCGGGAACGGTGATGTCATCTACAGTGATGCCTTAAACCATGCCAGCATTGTTGACGGTTGCCGTTTGAGCCGAGCCCAGTTGAAGATCTATCGGCATGGTGATGTTGAACATCTGGAGTGGCTCCTGCAGGAAAGTGCCGCTGATTTCCGGCGCCGTCTGATTGTGACCGACAGTGTTTTCAGTATGGACGGGGATATTGCTCCGTTGCCGCAGATTACCAAATTAGCTGGAAATTACGATGCGGCCCTGATGGTGGATGATGCACATGCTACCGGAATTCTGGGTCGTTGCGGTCGGGGTTCCGCCGAGTATTTCGGTCTCGATTATAACGATATTGATATCCAGATGGGAACCCTGGGCAAAGCTCTGGGCAGTTGCGGAGCTTATGTCGCCGGAGCCCCGCAGTTTATCGATTATCTTATCAACCGGGCTCGCAGTTTTATCTATTCAACCGCGTTACCGCCCGCGGCTCTCGGGGCATCATTGGCGGCTATTGAGCTGCTTGAAGAAGAGCCGGAACATGCTCAGCGTTTAAGATATCTGACGGACTATTTTCGGCACGGTCTTGAACGTCTTGGACTGGCCGTGCGGGATGATCCAACGCCGATTATCCCGGTGGTCGTTGGCGATCCGCGGCGAACTATGGAGTTGAGTGCCTGGTTTCTGGAACAGGGAGTATTTATTCAGGGTATCCGGCCGCCGACGGTTGCCGCCGGACAATCTCTGCTCCGGGTTACGGTGACAGCTGATCTGACCCAGACCGATCTTGACCGTGTTTTAGCGCTGTTTGCGGAACGGCGGAGTGATTTTATTCTCGCGAAAGGGGTTGCAGCTCAATAACTGTTAAAAAGAACTTGACAATGTCAGCCTGCTGTATTAGAAAGTCCCTCCTCAAAATTGTTGCCCTGTGGCTCAAGATGCCGGGCTTTAAGTTTATAGTAGTTGACCGGTTGCGGGTGAATTTATTTGCCCGACCGGCTGTTTTTTCTGGAGAATAAGATACTGATGAAGACTTTTGTAGCAAAACCTGGAGAATTTGAGCAGAAATGGCATTTGATTGATGCTCAGGGACAGGTTCTTGGACGTTTGGCTAGTGAAATAGCTACAGTTTTGCGTGGCAAGAATAAACCGATCTATACCCCGCATGTTGATACTGGTGACTATGTTGTCGTTGTCAATGCGGCAAATGTGCGTTTGACCGGAAATAAACTTAAAGATAAAATCTACTACCATTATACCGGTTATGCCGGTGGTATTAAAGGGATTACTGCAGCGGAACTGTTGGAGAAAAATCCCACCGAGCTCATCAATACGGCGGTGAAGGGTATGTTGCCGAAGAACAAGCTGGGTCGCAAAATGTTGCAGAAGCTTAAGATTTATGCTGGAGCAGAACATTCACACAAGGCGCAGCAGCCGGTTGCCCGGGAACTTTAGGATTTAAGTTTTCTGCAGCGATTATATTCAAAAGAAACGTTAAAATATTTTAGGATTTTGATATGAGTGCGACAAGATTTTACGCAACAGGTAAAAGAAAATCAGCGATTGCCAAGGTCTGGCTGAGTGAAGGCAGTGGCGAAATCAAGGTAAATGGTTGTGCGGTTGAGGACTACTTTACTGTCGATACAGCGCGTGAGATGATCTTTCAGCCACTTTCAGTTACGGAATGCGAGAATAAGTTTGATTTTATGATCAAAGTCACCGGTGGTGGTGTTTCGGGACAGGCTGGAGCGGTAAGACATGGCATCAGCAAGGTTTTGCAGGAGTATAATGCTGAGCTCCGCGGTGCTCTCAAGAAAGCTGGTTTTATAACCCGCGATGCGCGAATTAAAGAGCGCAAAAAATACGGCCAGCGCGGCGCCCGGGCTCGTTATCAGTTCTCGAAACGTTAAATCGAATTCTGATAAAAAAGAACTCACATCCCCAAGGGAGGCCGCAAAAACGGTCTCCCTTTTTTATTTCCGGTATCAGTCCGGGTCAGGAGAAGAAAGTGGCAAAAATCAGAGTAGCAGTTATTGGTGCGAGTGGCTATACCGGGGTTGAATTAATGCGTATTCTGGCCGGTCACCCGCAGGTTGAATTGACTGCAGTAACCTCACGACAGCATATAGGGGTGCAGGTGGCTGAACTCTTTCCTTCATTGCGGGAGATTGTCAACCTTGAATTTATTGATAATCAGATTGAAAAAATTGCCGGTTCGGCTGATCTCGTTTTTACGGCGTTGCCGCATAAAACTGCGATCGAGGTTGTGGCCGAACTTTATCAGGCCGGTAAAAAAGTTGTTGATCTCAGTGCCGATTACCGTTTCAGTAACCGGGCTCTTTATGAGAGCTGGTACCAGCCTCATACGCAGCCAGAATTGTTGAAAAAGGCGGTCTACGGCTTGCCGGAGCTTTTCCGGTCGGAGATCCCTAAGGCTCGGATTGTCGGTAACCCCGGTTGTTACCCGACCAGTGTCATTT
The DNA here is from genome assembly GCA_021163565.1 of Candidatus Tharpella sp. GTDB lineage: Bacteria > Desulfobacterota > Anaeroferrophillalia > Anaeroferrophillales > Tharpellaceae > Tharpella. Next base: position 2,794 of record JAGGTT010000111.1, on the reverse strand, counting down.
TGCCGCTGGCCCCGATCTTACCGCTTAATCTGATTGAGTGCCAGGCGACGATTGTGATTGATGCCAAGTCGGGTACCAGTGGTGCGGGTCGAGGACTTAATTTGGGTTCACTCTATTGTGAAGTGAATGAGAATTTCAAGCCCTATAAGGTGGCCAATCACCGGCATCAGCCGGAGATGATGGAACAGCTTGAGCGGATTTCCGGAACCCCACCACAGCTTCTGTTTGTACCTCACCTTCTCCCGGTCAACCGGGGTATTCTGTCATCTATCTATCTCCCGCTTTCACGGGATGTGGCAGCGTCTGAAATTGAAGATGCGCTGACTCAGGCCTACGGGGATGAAACCTTCGTCCGAATTCTGCCGGCCGGAGAACTGCCGACCCTCAATGCGGTACGGGGCAGTAATTATTGTGATATCGGTTACGTTCTGGCCACAGACAAGCGGAGCCTGATCCTCTTTTCGGCGATTGATAACCTGGTCAAAGGAGCGGCCGGTCAGGCGGTACAGAATATGAATCTGATGCTCGGTTTTCCCGAGAGTACAGGTCTGCAGACAGTCTCTTTACTGCCGTAACTTTTACGCCGGAGGGCTGTATCTCGGAGCGCGGATGTTTCAAAGTTAACGTTTTATATAGTAAGCATTTGAGGGAGAGTTTAATGAAAGAAATAAGTGGTGCACAGATACTCCTTGAAGTTTTGCAGGAGCAGGGCGTTGAGGTTATTTTCGGTTACCCGGGTGGAGCGGTGATTAATTTTTATGATCATCTGCCGGACTATTCGTGCCGTCATTTTCTGGTGCGCCATGAACAGGCGGCGGTTCATGCCGCAGATGGTTATGCCCGGGCCACGGGCAAGACCGGGGTCGCCCTGGTAACCTCCGGGCCCGGAGCTACGAATACGGTTACCGGGCTGGCGACCGCCTCAATGGATTCAATCCCGCTGGTGGTTTTCACCGGTCAGGTGCCGACGCCGTTGATTGGTAATGATGCTTTTCAGGAGGCCGATATCGTTGGCATTACCCGGCCTTGTACCAAGCACAATTTTCTGGTCAAGAGGATTGAAGATCTTGAGCGGATTATTAATGAGGCTTTCCATATCGCCGGCAGCGGCCGGCCGGGGCCGGTACTGGTTGATCTTCCCAAAGATGTTCTCGCGGGTAAATGTACGAAAAGAAAGGCAGTGAAAGCTTTCCTTAAAGGTTATAACCCCAATTATGCTGGTCATCCGGGTCAGATTCAGCGGGCCATGGAGGTTATCTTTAAGGCCAGAAAGCCGGTTTTCTATGTTGGCGGCGGAGTTGTTCTGGCGGATGCTGCCGCTCAGCTTACCGAGCTTGCCCGGGCCTTGCAGATCCCGGTTACAACCACTCTTATGGGGCTCGGTGCTTTTCCGGAAGATGATCAGCTCTCTTTGGGAATGCTGGGAATGCACGGTACCTATCGGGCGAATATGGCAGTGACTGAGAGTGATGTTCTGGTTGCTTTCGGGGCTCGTTTTGATGATCGGGTTACCGGGCGGGTCGATACGTTTGCGGCGGATGCCAAAATTATCCACATCGATATTGATCCTACTTCAATCAGTAAAAATGTTGATGTCGATATCCCGATTGTCGGTGATGTTGGTGATGTGCTTGACAAAATGCTGGAGCTTTTGAAAACCTCTGAAGCGGAGACTAAGGCCTATGCCGGTGGTCATGATGAGTGGTTGGCAGAAGTCGCCCGCTGGCGGGAGCTGCATAAACTCTCCTATCAGCAGGATGAGATCATTAAACCGCAGTTTGTGGTGGAGAAAATCGGCGAATTGACTCGTGATAAAAATCCGATTGTCAGTACCGAAGTTGGTCAGAACCAGATGTGGGCAGCGCAGTTTTTTACTTTTACGCAAGCCCGGAGCTGGTTGACTTCCGGCGGTCTTGGAACAATGGGCTATGGTTTGCCGGCGGCGATGGGGGCTCAGGTGGCGTTTCCGGATCGTCTGGTTATCGATATCGCCGGTGACGGCAGTATCCAGATGAACAGCCAGGAGCTGGCCACCGTGGTTCAGTATAATCTGCCGGTCAAGGTGATTATCTTGAATAACGGCTATCTCGGTATGGTTCGGCAGTGGCAGGAGCTCTTTTTTGATAAACACTACTCCTCAACCACGATGAATCATGCTCCCGATTTTGTCAAGTTGGCTGAGGCCTATGGGGCTCTGGGCTTGCGGGCACAGAAACCCGATGAGGTTGAGCCGGTTCTGAAGCAGGCGTTCGCGCATCCCGGCCCGGTGGTTGTCGATATCGTAGTCGCGGCCGAAGAGAATGTCTATCCGATGGTGCCTGCGGGTGAAGCCATCTCTAATATGTTACTGGTATAGGGGGGCTGAAATGAAACATATTATCAGTGTTATGGTTGAGAACGAGTTCGGCGTACTTTCACGCATCGCCTCACTTTTCAGTGGTCGCGGTTTTAATATCGAGAGTTTAACGGTAGCCGAAACCGAAGATAGAAGTGTCTCCAGTATGACGATTGTTACTCACGGAGATGAAAATATTATCGAGCAGATTACCAAACAGCTCAATAAACTGATTAACGTAATCAAGGTTGTCGAACTGACTGAATCTGTGCAGATGGCCCGTGAGATGGTACTTTTGAAATTTGCTGTTAACAGCGGGCCCAAGCGTCTTGAACTGCTTCGTCTGATTGAGGTTTATCAAGGTCGGGTCTTAGAGTTGGGGGTGCGTTCGTTGATTGTTGAATTAACTGGTGAACGCGCCAAGATTGAGGCCGCACTTGATGTGCTGGCTCCTTTCGC
>JAGGTT010000243.1 GCA_021163565.1 Candidatus Tharpella sp. | reverse complement strand
TACCTCCGGAGACCCCAATGACAAATATTGCTAAAACTATTTTCACCGGCGCGGGCGCAATCCTGCTTCTCCTCATCCTGACCTGGAGCCCGGCTGCCGCCCATTTCGGCATGCTGGTTCCGTCTGACAACATGGTAATGGCTGAAGATCCACGCACCATAACCTTGAATTTAAGTTTCTCTCACCCGTTCGCAAGAGTCGGTATGGAGCTTAAAACTCCGGCCCGATTTTATGTGCAACACTCGGGCACCAGTTATGACTTGAAGGGTTCGCTCAAGCCGGCAACCATAATGAAAAACCGAGCCTTTCGCTGTGACTACACCATCAAACGCCCCGGGATATATCAGTTCGTCATGGAACCCGTACCCTACTGGGAACCGGCTGAAGACTGTTTCATTATCCACTATACCAAAACCGTGGTTACAGCTTTTGGTGATGACGAAGGCTGGGATCAGGAACTCGGCTTAAAAACCGAGATTGTCCCCTTAAGCAAGCCCTTTGCCCTCTATCAGGGAAATCTTTTTCAGGCAATTGTCAAACTTGACGGCCAAGCCGTACCCTATGCCGAGGTTGAGGTCGAATTCAACAATGTTAACGAAGCGGCCAAAGCCCCGACCGACTACATGATCACGCAAACCATCAAAGCTGACGCTAACGGAGTTTTCAGCTTCAGCGTTCCCGCAGCCGGCTGGTGGGGTTTTGCCGCACTGAATACGGCTGACTACAAACTCCCCCTGAACGGAGTCGATAAAGAGGTGGAACTCGGGGCCGTAATCTGGGTTCATTTCGAACCCTGGGCGAACGGGAAATAGAGCCGCAAACCAGCCGGGAGTAAAAACGAATGGGTGTCTTGAAAAAAATGAGAAAAAGGATCTACTATCATGCATATTGCTGAAGGGGTGTTGTCCGGCCCGGTGCTGGCGGCAGGATTTGCGGTCACCGCGGTCGGCATCGGCATCGGCCTGAAAAAACTTGATTCTGAACAGATTGCTGAAACCGGCATTCTGGCGGCAGCTTTTTTTGTCGCCTCCCTGGTTCACGTACCTGTCGGCCCCGCCAATGTCCATCTCATTTTAAACGGCATTGTCGGCCTTATGCTGGGCTGGGCCGCGTTCCCGGCCATCGCCGTGGCCCTGCTGCTGCAGGCGGTGTTTTTCCAGTTCGGCGGACTCACCACGCTGGGCGTCAATACGGCAATCATGGCCTTGCCCGCAGTCACCTGTTACTATCTTTTCGCTCAACTCATTAAAAAAGAGACTAAAATTGCCTCCGTCGCCGCTTTCAGCTGTGGTTTTATGGCGGTTTTTCTGGGAACCATACTCTTAGGCGGAGCCCTCTATTTCAGTGATGAAAAATTTTTCGAGGTCGCCTCCATCGCCGTTTCCGCCCATATTCCGATCATGATTATCGAAGGATTTATCACCCTTTTCTGTATCGCTTTCATAAAGAAAGTGCGGCCGGAGATGCTGGGCTGAAACGATACTGTTATTTTACTCAAACCTGACAGGTAACCGGTTATGCGCAAACAATTTATTATATTAATGATGATTTTTACAGGTTGGGGAGTGCTCGGTATTACTCCGGCTTATGCCCACCGGGTTACGGTCTTCGCCTGGGCTGAAGGAGAAACCATCTATTGCACCGCTAAGTTCAGCGGCGGCCGGGCGGCCCGGGAGAGCCTGGTTGAAGTCTATGACAGCCAGAAAAAACTTCTCCTGCAAGGGAAAAGTGACAGTAATGGAGCCTTCTCTTTCCCGGTTCCAAAGATTGATGATCTGCTGATTGTGGTTGAAGCCGGGGCCGGCCACCGCGGCAGCTGGCAGATCAAGAAAGCGGAACTTGAAACAACGACCAGCTCCGGCCCGAACACTGACCGGCCGCTACCGGCCGTACTGCCGCCAGCGGCAGCCGTCGGTGACTCCGAACCAAAGATTAATCCGGCACCGCAATCGACCGTATCGGTCGACAGCAAAGAGCTTGAAAGAGTCGTTGCCGAGGTTGTTGCCAGAACTCTGGATCAGAAGCTGCATCCGCTGACCGTCATGATTGCCGAGAGTCTGAATCCGGATCCCGGATTCAGAGAGATTATGGGCGGCTTAGGTTATATTTTTGGCCTGATCGGCATTGCCGCCTATTTCCAGAGCCGGAAACGAACCTCAAAATCTGACCGGAACTGAACTTCATGATTCAGGAAAACTTCAGCGAGGGAAAATCGCCGATTCATAATCTGGCTCCCAGAACCCGGACTCTGGCCGCCATCATGCTCTCGCTGGTGGTCGCTTTAAGCCATCAGTTCATCCCGTTGCTGACGGCCCTGATTATCGCTCTCTTTCTGGTTTTTACAGCCCGCCTGAATCTTTTCGCCGCCGGCCGCAGGCTCCTGGTTATCGCCGGTTTTCTACTGCTCATATGGCTGATTCTACCCTTTACCGGCGGCGGTAAAATCCTCTGGCAGTACTCCTTTCTGAGCCTGCACGAAGCCGGCCTCAATCTGGCGATGCAACTGACACTCAAAACCTGCGCCATGCTCTTTATCTTTCTCGCTCTGATCTCGACCATGAGCACCGGCGATCTGGCACACGCCCTGCACAGCCTGAAACTGCCGCCGAAAC
>JAGGTT010000073.1 GCA_021163565.1 Candidatus Tharpella sp. | reverse complement strand
TTTCAGTGACCCGGTTACCCATTGCGGTTTTAATTTTTTGCAGACGGTCGATAAAGTCATCCGCGGCCTGTTGTTCATTCCAGCGTGAATAGACAAAACCGATCAGGTCGGAGAGCAGATGATCCCGGAAAATCACTTCAACTCCGGGGCCGTTTCCCTCAGAGACATGATAGGCGCGATACCAGGAGGCTGGATCTTTAACTATTTCATCCTGGTTTCGTTCTACTTCACGATCTATGGAGTTCGCCAGGATACCTTCATCCGTAGCAATCCATTTAATTCCGGCCCGCTCAAAAAAGGGAATAATCTCCTGGCAGACGGATCCTTCAGAGGGCCACATTCCTGTAGGCCGGCTGCCGAAATAATACTCATGCTGTTTTACAGCCCGGTCAATCTGGGCGCTGACATCTTCCGGGTGGGAAAAGCGTAGGCTGGGCAGCGGATCATGCGGCTGCGATATTTCCGCCAGGTTTGTATCGTAAAGCAACGGCAGAATTGGATGATAGTATGGGGTGGTTGATAACTCTATCTGGCCGCGTTCCTGCCGCTTCCGGTAGGCCGGAATGATGCGGCCTAAAATTTTCTGCTGGATATTCAGGAGCTCTACTTTGTCGGTTTCGTTGAAATTCCGACCGCGCCGAATTAAGTTCGGTAGAAAATCATATTGTTCATGAAAAACCGGATCAATCCAGATAAGGTTGTACCAGATTTGCAGATCTAGAAAATCCTGAGTTGAAAAATAGCGCTGGATCTCGTTAAGGCTGCTAGGAGCCGGATGAAACCCACGCATTTTCAGAAGTTCCCAGTAGCGCGGAAATGGTCTGACCATGTTATCCCAATGCGCGTGGAAGAAGTAATCGAGAATGAAAACCTTTTCATCAACGGTCAAGGAATCAGCTTTTTTAATTGTCAATTCAAGGTTTTTATCAGTTAAATTACCATCAACGTAACCTTGTAATTGATCGAGCAGCGACGGCACCAGGTTGAAATTCTGTCTGACATTGGGAAAATCATCAAGGATAGTGACCATATCCAGATAATCTTTGGTTCCATGCAGGCGCACCCAGGGCATCATCGAGATGCCGCTCTCCGTATCCCGGTAATCTGGTTGATGCATATGCCAGAGAAAAATTACTTTTAGTGGTTCTTGGCTCATATAAATTATTCCGTCAAGCTTGTTCGCCCAGGCTCTGTAAACATTTCAGCTCAGATTTTTTTAAATGGCGCCAACCTCCCCTCTTGACTCCATCAAGAGTGAGAAAAGCCAGCCGGATACGGGTCAGGGCTGTGACCTGAAATCCCAGTGTCTGGATCATCCGGCGTACCTGCCGGTTGCGACCCTCGGCAATTACCATGGTTAGAATTGTTCGGCGTTCATCAATGTGTTCAATCTCCGCCCTGAGCGGCCGGGCGAAACCATCGTCTAAAACAACCCCTTCCCGCAACATCTGCAATTCATTACGACCGAATCTGCCGGCGACAGTAATCCGGTACTCTTTTTCAAATTTGTAGCGCGGGTGCATCAGCCGGTTGGCAAGATCACCGTCATTGGTGCAGAGCAGAAGCCCTGAAGTATTAATATCAAGCCGGCCGACCGGGAAAAGACGCTCTTTGAAATCACGATAGAGATCTTTGACTAAAGGCCGGTTCTGGGGGTCATCCATAGTTGTCACATAACCGATCGGTTTATTCAGAAGCAGGGTTATTTTTGCCGCTGCTGAATTATATTCAAGCAGCTTACCGTCGACCACGACCTGGTCACTTGACGGCTTAACTTTAATCCCCTGCTGCGTGACAATTTCACCATTAACCGATACCTGACCCCGAGCTATCATAACTTCGGCCCGGCGCCGGGATGTAACTCCGCAGTCTGCGATATATTTCTGCAGACGGATAAGTTCGGTTTCCTGTTTCACGTTGTCAGCTTAATTTGACCGCTTTTCTGACTTCAGTCATAGTCTCCCGGGTTATAGCCCTAGCCCGGGAATTTCCAGCCGCGATAATTTCGTCAAGTAATTGCGGATTGTTCTTGTAATAATGCTGTTTTTCGTGAATCGGGGCCAGCCCTTCGAGCAGATTTTTCAGGAGAATCTTTTTGCAGTCGACACAGCCGATTTCAGCTTTAGGACAGGCGGCGCAGATCTCATCAATCTCTCCTTTTTTAGAGTAAAGCGGATGTAAAGGAAAAAGATTGCATTTTTCCGGATCACCGGGATCTTTACGGCGGGCCCGCTGGACATCAGTGACCATTGAACTGACCTTTTTCTTCAAGGTTTCCGCATCGTCGGAGAGATGAATCGCGTTGTTGTAGCTTTTGCTCATTTTACGACCATCTAAGCCGCACACTTTCGAAAGCTCCGTCAGAATGGGCTTCGGTACGGGAAAGGTTTCACCGTAGAGATGATTGAAACGCCGGGTTATCTCCCGGGTCAATTCAACGTGCGGGAGCTGATCCACTCCAATCGGCACAAGATTTGCCTTATATATTATGATATCAGCGGCCTGGAGAACCGGATAGCCGAGAAAACCGTAGGTCGCCTCATCCCCGCCCTGCCCTTCACTC
>JAGGTT010000162.1 GCA_021163565.1 Candidatus Tharpella sp. | reverse complement strand
GGCGTTTATTATTGAGGTTTCGTTAGTTCTGTTTGACAGTTAACGTAAAGTGTAATTTAGCAACCGTCACCAAGGAGATTAAAAAGCATGCAGAAACCACTCTGGCAGCCTTCGGCTGAACGAATCAAGAACTCTAACCTTACCGACTTAATGACCCGCCTGAAAGAACAAAAAGGACTTGAGTTTAAGTCCTATGAAGAGCTCTATGAATGGTCAATCGCAGAACGCGCTGATTTCTGGGAGAGTGTCTGGGAATATGGTGGAATTATCGCCAGCAAAGACTGCGATGAAGTTCTGGTCGATGGCGATAAGATGCCGGGCGCAAAATGGTTTACCGGGGCCCGTTTGAATTTTGCCGAAAACCTGCTCCGATTCCGGGATCAGCAGGAGGCTCTGGTCTTCAAAGGTGAAAATCAGGATGCCATTCGAATAAGCTATGCCGAGCTCTATAACCAGGTTGCTAAACTTGCCAAATCCCTACGTCAGGCCGGTGTAAAAAGCGGTGACCGGATTGCCGGATTCGTTCCGAATATGATTGAAACCATTGTCGCAATGCTGGCGGCGACCAGTATCGGCGCAATCTGGTCCTCCTGTTCACCGGATTTCGGCATTAAAGGTGTCCTTGATCGCTTCGGCCAGATTGAACCGAAGATTCTTTTCACTGCCAACGGCTACTCTTACAACGGCAAAGAGTTCAGCTCACTGGAAAAAATCAGTGAGATTCTGGATTCACTGCCCTCAATCGAAAAAGTTATCGTCATCCCCTACACTGAAGCCAAAGCTGATATTAGTGCCATCAGCAATGCGGTTCATTATCAGGATTTCTTAAACCCTGAAGATAATCTTGAAATAGAATTTGAGCAACTCCCTTTCGATCACCCCCTCTACATTATGTACTCCTCGGGCACCACCGGTACCCCAAAATGCATTGTTCACGGCACCGGCGGCACCCTGATTCAGCACTTAAAAGAGCATATCTTCCACGTTGATTTGAAACGTGAAGACCGAATCTACTATTTCACAACCTGTGGCTGGATGATGTGGAACTGGCTCGTCAGTGCTCTGGCGGTCGGCGCGACCGCAATTTTATTCGATGGTTCACCCTTCTATCCTGATGGTGGTGCTACCTTCAAGCTGGCCCAGGACGAGAAGATCACAGTCTTCGGTACCAGTGCCAAATTTTTTGCCGCCGCGCAACAAGGCGGCATCACCCCCGGCAAAACTTACGACTTAAGTTCAATCAAAACAATCTGTTCAACCGGCTCGCCACTCTCGGCTGAAAGTTTTGAATATGTCTATCGTGAAGTCAAAGAGGACGTTGATCTCGCATCCATCTCCGGCGGCACCGACATAATCTCCTGCTTTGCCTTAGGCAATCCGATTTTACCGGTCTATATCGAGGAACTCCAGTGTCGCGGCCTGGGAATGAAAGTTGAAGCCTTCGATGATTTCGGCAAACCCGTCTTTCAGGAGAAAGGTGAACTGGTCTGCACTGCGGCCTTCCCTTCAATGCCGATCTATTTTTGGAACGATCCTGAAAACCAGAAATACCATGACGCCTACTTCGACAAATTTGACAACATCTGGTGCCACGGTGATTATGTCATGATCACTGAAACCGGCGGCGTGATCATTTATGGCCGATCCGATGCAACCCTGAACCCAGGCGGCGTCCGCATCGGTACGGCCGAAATCTATCGCCAGGTTGAAACTATTCCCGAGATTAAAGACAGCGTGGTTATCGGCCAGGATTGGGAAGATAGTGATGTTCGGGTTGTGCTTTTTGTCGTACTCAATGATGGAGTCGAGCTAACCCCTGAATTTGAGAAACAGATCAAAACCACTATCCGCAAAAACACAACCCCGCGCCACGTCCCGGCCAAAATAATCCCGGTTGCCGATATCCCCTATACGATCAGCGGTAAAAAAGTCGAACTCGCGGTCAAACGCATGGTTCACAACCTGCCGATCACCAATCGTGATGCCCTGGCCAACCCTGAATCTCTGAATAATTTCAAGGATCTTGAAGCCTTAAAAAGTTAACAACGGTGCTGCTGGAACAGTTCCGCCAGATGTAAAATCAAAAAAAGGCCCTGCTTAAAATTTTAAGCGGGGCCTTTTTTATAGGCGATTCTAATGGCTTTCACGGATATCAGGCCACGACCACCCGGGCATCAACTATTGTACCGTGACCGCTGCTGAAAACCAGGGGGTTGATCTCGATTTCAGTAATCTCAGGATAATCATTCAGCAGTACCTGCAGGCGGACCAGAATTTGACTTAAAACCTCAATATTGATCCCGGCTTTTCCCCGGGCCCCACGCAGGATCCTACCGCCGCGCAGCCGGTCAACCATGGCCTCAACATCCTCGCAAGTCAACGGGGCCGGCAACACCTGCACATCATCCATAATTTCGGCATAGATCCCGCCCATTCCAACCAGAAAAATATCACCGAAAGAGGAATCACGCCGGGCCCCGACAATCAACTCAAGGGTTGTCTCAACCTGTTTCTGAACCAGAACCCCGCAAAAACCGGGGTTGACCGCAAAACGTTCAAAAAGAAGAGCCCCGACATCCTCTAAAGTCTGACGATCATTGATCCCGGTCAGGACTCCTCCGACATCACTCTTATGCGTCATATTAGCGACCACAGCTTTCAGAACTAGCGGGTAACCCAACTCCTCAGCCTCCTCAAAGAGATCCTGCGGATGGCGCACCAGGGCCCCGGCGACAACCGGCAGTCCATATCCGGCCATCAGCGCCAGGGCCTGATCGGCAAACAAGGTCTGATCACGCTGCCGGGCCGCAGCGATCCATTCAGAAAACAGCGGCCGGGCGAAATCATCCGCAACTCCCGGCAGTGGCAGAGACTCACTTTTTTTAAGATAGAGCTGCCGGGCCAGAGAGACTGAAAGTGCCTCAATTGCAGCCAGAGGCTCGCTGAATGATGGAATTGATATCTTTTCCATCAACGCGGCAACCGCTCTGACACTTGAGAAAAGAACCAGTGTGACCGGTTTGTCATACTGCTTTTGTAGAGATTCAACTTTCTGCACCAGGCGCAGAGTAGCATCAAATTCACTATCGGCCTGAAAAACATGATTCAGCAGAACCCCATCCACATCCTTACGCTCCAAGGCCATTTCGAGAATCGTAATGTAGTAGTCGATATCAAAGATATCGCCCAGATCAAGAGGATTGGTCAATTTGATAACCGCAGCCCGAAATTGCCGGGAAATCTGTTCGACAAACTCTTCGCTTAAGGCCGGCATATTAAAACCGGCCGCCGCCGCAGCGTCAGCAGTCACTACCGCATGACCGCCGGAGCGGGAAACCACCATCAGGTTATTACCCCGCATTACCGGCAGCGAGAAGGCTTTGGCACAGTTGATAAACTGCTGGAAAGAGTTGACTCTGACAACCCCGAATTTCTGACAGACCGCAGATACGACATCATCATCAACCGCCAGGGCCGCAGTGTGAGACTTGGCAATCACCTGACTCTGTTCCGACGTATTCGCTTTATGCAGAATGACCGGTTTCCGGCACGTTTTTAAAACTTCCATAAAATCACGGCCGCGCTCCATGCTCTCAAGGTAGAGGCCGATAACTTCAGTTTCATTATCACTTATCAGAAATTTCAGGTAGTCAACCTCATCAATTGAGCTTTTGTTACCCATACTGATAACCTTGGCCACACCGAGGTTCTCTTTTCGAGCAATACCTAGATAGGTTAAAGCCAGGCCCCCGCTCTGGGAGATCACCGATAATCCGCCGGGCAGAATCTCGACCGGCGAAAGACGCATAAAGGGAAGAGAGAGACCGTTGTGACGATTGACAATACTTATGCCGTTAGGACCAACAAATTTTGCACCGTGTTCGGCAGCAATCGCCTTAATTTCATCTTCCAAAGCTTTACCGGCAGAGGAAAATTCACTGAAACCGCCGCTTTCGATAACCAGGTGAAGAATATTTTTTTTAACACAGGAGCGTACCAGTTCCGGAACCGAGGCCGCCGGAGTCAGGATAACCGCCAGATCAATCGTGTCGGGCAGAGCCATCATATCCGTATGAATTTTATGCCCCGCATAGACACCGCCCTTTTTCCCGAAAAGATAGAGGTCACCGGCCCAACCGAATTCGATAAGATTAGCCACAATATTCTGCGCCAGATTATTAGGATGTTCCGAAACCCCAACTACCAGAATTG
>JAGGTT010000300.1 GCA_021163565.1 Candidatus Tharpella sp. | reverse complement strand
GTCCCGGTCACCTGGTTCGTTATGAATATACCCAGGGTATGGGGGTTCCTACCCTGATTGCGATTCACCAAGATGCTTCCGGTGACACCCGGGATGTGGCCATGGCCTATGCCTGCGGTATCGGCGGTGGCCGGGCCGGGATTATTGAAACCAGTTTTCGGGAAGAGACCGAGACCGATCTTTTCGGCGAACAGGCCGTACTCTGCGGCGGGGTGACCGAGTTGATAACTGCCGGCTTTGAGACCCTGGTTGATGCCGGTTATGCACCGGAGATGGCCTATTTCGAATGTCTGCATGAGTTGAAACTTATTGTTGATCTGATCTATGAGGGCGGTATCAGTAATATGCGTTATTCGATCAGTAACACCGCTCAGTTTGGTGATCTGACTCGGGGGCCGCGGGTCATCAATGAGGAGAGCCGTGAAGCTATGGCTGAAATCCTGGCCGAAATTCAGAATGGCTCTTTTGCCCGGGAATGGATTTTGGAGAACCAGGCAAATCGCCCGGTTTTTAATGCTCTGACCCGCAATGGTCAGGAGCATGAAATTGAAGAAGTGGGTGAAAAACTGCGTTCGATGATGAGTTGGATCAGCAAGAAAAAATTGGTTGATAAAGACAAAAATTAGTATATATAAGGTATAGGCATTCTGAAAATGCATTTTTCAAGGTATCCGCAAGTCATTACGAGAGTGGTTACATATCTTTTATATGGTTCCGGTTAAAGCGATTCAGGAGAGCAGGTTGTGAAATTCAGTGAACTACCAGTCATAAACATGATTAATCCGGAAGGCCACCGTTGGGTGATTGGTTTCGGGTTGGCGACTATTATCTTTTTTCTAATCGGTTGGAGTTGGCTCTGGGTGCCGACTCTGGCGCTGATGCTCTTTTGCGGATCATTTTTTCGTGACCCGGAGCGGTTTCCGCCGCTGAAAGAGGGCTCAGTGGTTTCTCCAGCCGACGGCCGGGTACTTTCGGTCACGGAAGTCGAAGGTCCGGAGCTGGCCGGAATTGAAAAAAGTACCAAAGTCAGTATCTTTATGTCGATTTTTAATGTTCATGTCAATCGCTCACCGGTAGCCGGCCGGGTGCTCGATATCCATTATAAAGCGGGTAAATTTTTCTCAGCCAATCTGGATAAAGCTGCAGAAGAAAACGAGCGCAACCTGGTTGTGCTCGAAGATGATTATCAGCGGCGGATCGCCTTTGTCCAGATTGCCGGCTTGATTGCCAGGCGGATTGTCTGTTTTGTCAAGTCCGATGACCGTCTGGAAAAAGGCGAGCGATTCGGTCTCATTCGTTTTGGCTCAAGGGTTGATCTTTATCTGCCGACAGAGACTGAAATAGATGTTGCGGTCGGTCAGCATGTTAAGGGTGGTGAGACGATTATTGGTTACTTGCCAATTGTTGACTAAATGTGTTAGGGTTGCCATGTATCTGATGAAAAATAATTTATTGAGGATGGTGACATTATGATACGCGGAGTCTATCTGTTACCCAACCTGTTTACCATGGGTAACCTTTTCTGTGGTTTTTTTGCGATTATTTCAGCCATTAAGGGTGATTTCGGGGTGGCGGCTACGGCTATCGTCGTGGCCAATCTTTTTGACATCCTTGATGGTAAGGTTGCCCGGATGATGAATGCGACCAGCCGTTTCGGGATGGAATTTGATTCTCTGGCTGATCTGGTTTCGTTCGGAGTGGCCCCGGGTCTGTTGATTTTTCTGTGGAGTCTCTCTTCATTCGGGCGGCTCGGCTGGCTGGCGGCGTTTCTCTTTGTTGCCTGCGGCGCATTGCGTCTGGCACGTTATAATATTCAGGCGGAGACGACTGCCAAAGGAACCTTTAACGGTTTGCCGATTCCGGCCGCGGCGAGTATGGCGGCGACCACCGTTTTGATTTGCGAGCATATAGGTGCTACCGGGATTGAGAGCAATGTAGTTTTATTGCTGCTCTGTTACGGACTGGCTTTTCTGATGGTCAGCAATGTTAAGTATCCCGCTTTTAAAGAATCGATTTTCAGCGGCAGGGCTCCCTTTGTCGCTTTAGTGATGTTGGCTGTAGTCTTCATTGTGGTTGCGGCTGAGCCCCAGATTTCACTGTTCTTTCTTGCTCTTGTTTATACACTTTCCGGCCCGGTTAAGTTTCTACTACAGCTAACCGGACTAATGAAAAAACGGACTCAAGGGGCCGAAGAGAAGAGTGTGCCAATAGATAGCAACTAGAAGCATACTGAAATTTTCTTAAAATATAAAATCCCCCTGAGTTCAGATCAAGAATTCAGGGGGATTTTTTTGTTTGATCTAAGTGCTTGGATAAAAATTTTATTGTAATGATAATCCAGATGGAGGAAATTATGGACAGGATAACGATTTTTGATACGACTTTAAGAGACGGAGAACAATCACCCGGGGCGAGTATGAATGTGGAGGAGAAATTGTTAATCGGCCGCCAGCTTGAAAAACTCGGGGTCGATGTTATTGAAGCCGGATTTCCGATTGCTTCTGAGGGTGATTTCGCCGGCGTAAAACTGGTCAGTGATGAGATTCGGGGCTGTCAGGTTGCGGGTCTCGCCCGCGCCAACCAACAGGATATCGATCGGGCCTGGGCCGCCCTTAAGGGCGGGGCCGATCCCCGCATCCATACCTTTATCGCGACCTCACCTATCCATATGCAGCATAAGTTGCAGATGCAGCCGGATGCGGTGTTCGAACAGGCAGTTGCCGCAGTCCGCTACGCCTGTTCTCTGACCTCGAATGTTGAATTCTCGGCTGAAGATGCCACTCGCAGTGATATCGATTTTCTGGTTAAAATTTTAACCGCCGTGGTCAAAGCCGGTGCTCGAACCATCAATATCCCGGATACGGTTGGCTACACTGTGCCGCGCGAATATTTTTCGATGATTGAGGAGATTAAAAGTCGTCTGCCAAATGGTGGTGACGGGGTTGTGATCTCAGTCCATTGTCATAACGATCTTGGTCTGGCGACGGCTAATTCGATTGCCGCGATTGAAGCCGGGGCCCGCCAGGTTGAATGTACAATCAATGGCATCGGTGAGCGTGCCGGAAATTCATCGTTGGAGGAGTTGGTGATGGCGTTTCGCACCCGACCCGATAACCTGACCTATACAACCGGAATTGTGACTCCACAGATCTATCCCGCGAGTCGTCTGGTGAGCCAGGTGACCGGTATCCGGGTGCAGCCCAATAAAGCGATTGTCGGGGCCAATGCTTTTGCTCATGAGGCCGGTATCCATCAGGATGGGGTTCTGAAAAACAAAGCGACCTACGAGATTATGACGCCGGAATCGATCGGTCTGCCGCAGAACAGCCTGGTCATGGGTAAGCATTCCGGCCGGCATGCTTTTCAGGATAAAATAGCTGATCTCGGTTATGAACTTGAACCGGCCCAGATAGAGACTGCTTTTGTTGCCTTCAAGAAGTTAGGTGACAAGAAAAAAGAGATTTTTGACGAAGATATTGAGGCCTTAATCGCGGATGAGATTATCCGTATCCCGCACTATTACAAACTCAATTTTGTCAGTGTCAACAGCGG
>JAGGTT010000299.1 GCA_021163565.1 Candidatus Tharpella sp. | reverse complement strand
TGGTTTTTGGTTTGCTGGTGAGTTTTCTGGTCGGCGGGTTCTGTCTGAATCTGTATGCGGCTGGTGAGACTATGTACAACAAATATAATATTCACGCCCAAAGGGATACAAAAGGGTTGTTGAAATCGAGTTATGCAAATTACACCGATCCCGGCAATGCTCATGTCATTGTTCCGCCCAATAGCAAACTCACGATTACTCCCTGGAAACGTTTCTTTAAAAATTATGGTTTCTATTACGAACTGCCGGATGGTCAGCGCGGGGTTTTCGAGGTGCATGAGAAGCGTTTAGGAATAAGCGTGGATGAATATGAAGAGCTGATTCTGTCGCCGCAACCGGTTTCGTTGAAAGGTCTTTCAGCAATTGATCTCAAAGGGATAAAAAAGGGCAAGGCTTATAAAGGGATGACCAAAAAAGGAGTAATGACCGCTTTAGGCTATCCTGCTGCCCATGAAACCCCATCCCTTGATGATAATCAATGGAAATACTGGCGCAATCGTTTTCGGACGGTTGTTGTTGAGTTTAACAGTAAAGGAAAAGTTGTAAATGTGAGGTATTAGCTGGTAATGGCAAAAGAGAATAAAATTGCCCTGGTAACCGGGGCCGGGCGGGGGATTGGTGCTGCAATTGCAGAAACTCTGGCTCTTGATGGTTACGATATCTGGCTTAATTATCGTTCCAATCACGCGGCCGCAGAGGCGGTGGCTGAAAGCATTGCGGTTCTCGGTTGTGAGTGTCGGCTACTGCCATTTGATGTTGCCGATGAAGAGTCAGTTGCAGAGGCGCTCAATCCGCTGCTGGAGCAGGAAACCCCTTATATTTTGATCAATAATGCTGGTTTTGCCCGGGATGGGATAATGGCTCTGATGAGTCGTTACGATTGGCAGTCGGTTTTAAATGTGCATCTTAACGGTTTCTTTCTGGTAACCAAGTTGGTTGTGGCGCGAATGTTGCGTAAGAGAGCCGGGAGGATTGTCAATATTGTCTCCACTTCCGGTCAGGTCGGAGTCGCCGGTCAGGTTAATTACAGTGCCGCCAAAGCCGGTTTGATCGGGGCGACCCGATCGCTTGCGGCAGAAGTTGCCAAACGCAAGATATTGGTAAATGCCGTAGCTCCTGGTTTTATCGAAACCGAGATGATTGAGGACCTGCCGCTTGACAAGATTCTGCCGACTATTCCTTTAGGCCGTTTTGGTCAGGCGCAGGAGGTCGCGGATGCGGTATCCTTCCTCTGTTCTGACAAATCTTCATATATTACCGGTCAGATTTTATCGGTGAACGGGGGAATTGTTTGAGCTTACCGGTGCCATAGTCCCGGAAATGGTTGCCGGCAGTGCCGGTTGCCCGGGAAGTTTTTTCTAATTATTTGTTATTTTATTATTAAAGTTGATAATGCGTAAATCTTCAAGCAGAGTTTTTCCTGTACTGATATTCTCTCTTTTTTGCTCCGTCATCATCGGGGTTGTAACCGTGTATGCTCTCTCAACATCTTCTCATGAGGCAGCTTCAGTTTTCCCGCCGAGTCTCAGCAGCTATCATGACGGCAGTCTGAACGGACTGGCCGCCATCCTGAAACATAGAATCAAGCAGGTTCCTTTCAACCTGGTCGCCACGATTATTTTTCTCTGTGCTATTATTCATACATTTCTGACCAGTAAATTTCTGGCTATTGCCAACCAGTGGGAGGCCCGGCATAAAGAGCTGATTGAGCAGGATAAAGTCGGTAAAAATACAGTTCATATCGGTGCTGAAATATTTCACTTCCTCGGAGAGGTGGAGACCATTTTCGGGATCTGGGCTATCGCTCTGGGGCTTTCCATTATCTCTTTTTACGACTGGAATACCATGGTCGGCTATATCAACCACAAGGTCGATTTTACCGAGGCCATGTTTGTCGTAACGATTATGATCCTGGCATCAACCCGGCCGATTCTCTACTTTACCGAAATCTGCATGCGCTGGATCGCCAATCTCATGGGCGGCGGCCTGGCGGCCTGGTGGATTACTCTTTTGACGGTGGGGCCGGTTTTAAGTTCTTTGATTACGGAGCCGGCGGCTATGACGATTACGGCTCTGCTGCTCTCCCGGAAACTCTATGAACTCGACCCCAGTCGAAATTTCAAGTACGCTACCATCGGGTTGCTTTTCGTTAATATTTCCATCGGTGGAACTTTCACTAATTTCGCTGCGCCGCCGGTTTTGATGGTGGCCGCTCCCTGGGAGTGGAGCTCTCTGCATATGCTCACAAATTTCGGTTGGAAAGCTCTGCTCAGTATCCTGTTGTCCAATGGTCTCTATTTCCTGGTTTTCCATCGCGAACTGAGCCGGCTGCAGAAAAAATTTGTTTTTAAGAATATTAAGGATGAGTTGCAGAAAGAGTTTCTCTCGCACAATAAACTGGATGAAGAGATTGATTATATCCTTAAGAGAAGTAACTATGGTTCGGAGGTAATCAACTCTCTTAAAGAGCATCTTGACGAGAGAATAAAAGAGGTCAAAAGCGGTCTCGGAATTCGGCTGAAAGAGAGCTATCAGCCGGAGCTTACGGCTCGCGGGCTTGATGACAGTCTGATTGAAGAGGCTTTTAATGAGCGTTTTGAGGAGGTTAACCTGCTCAGAATGCGGCGCGCCTTTCCCCGGCTGCTGCCGGAAGATCAGCGTCCGGTCTATCATGATCCGCAGTGGGACAAGCGGGATGACAAGGTTCCTGCCTGGATTATTATGGTCCATATCACTTTCATGTTGTGGACTATAATCAATGCCCATCATCCGGCCCTGTTTATTGCCGGGCTGCTTTTTTATGTCGGATTTGCCAAAGTAACGAGTCCCCACCAGAATATCCTTGATCTCAAACCACCTCTTTTAGTTGGGTTTTTCCTGAGTGGATTGGTGATTCACGGTGGCCTGCAGGCCTGGTGGATCGCCCCCGTTCTCAGCAGTTTGAATGAGGCATCACTGATGTTCGCGGCTACGGTTTTAACCGCCTTCAATGATAACGCGGCCATAACTTTTCTTGCGACCCTGGTACCGAATTTTACCGAAGCAATGAAACATGCGGTCGTTGCCGGGGCAGTTACCGGTGGCGGTCTGACCGTTATTGCCAACGCTCCCAATCCGGCCGGTCAATCTCTGTTAAAAAAATATTTTAACCATGGCGTTTCACCCTTCGGCCTGTTGCAGGCAGCGCTGCCGCCGACAATCATTGTCTGGCTGGTTTTTTATATGTTTTTGTAAAGACAGTTTTTGCATGTGCATTGTTTTGCAGTGGTAAATGGACTGCAATTCTTCTGTGTGTTATACGATATTGTCTCTAATCCAGGATGAAACAGGCAGCTTATGGTACAGCGTAATCGAGTTGCTATAACCGGGGTCGGGATTGTTTCCTGCCTCGGAGTCGGGCTTAAAGCGGTCGCCGAGTCACTCCAAATGGGGCGTTCCGGGATTGTTGTTGATAAAGAGCGCCGAGCGGCCGGTTTTCGCAGTCCTTTGACCGGCCGCCTGCCGGAAGTTTATCCGGAGCGTTTTTTAAGTCGGAAACAGCGTAAAACGATGCCTGATTTTGCCCAGCATGCCTATGTTGCGGTGCGTGAGGCTCTGGCCCAGTCCGGTCTTGAAGATGAGGCTTTGCGTAATCCCCGGAGCGGTTTAATCTTCGGTTGTGATTCGAGTTGTATCGCCGCGGTTGAACAGGTGGATCTGCTGCGTCAGCACGGTGAGACCCATAAACTGGGCAGCG
>JAGGTT010000161.1 GCA_021163565.1 Candidatus Tharpella sp. | reverse complement strand
CAATGTAATCACCGGGCTGGGCGGCTTTGACAAAAGTCGCAAGAGCACTTTTCAGATCATTAACCCGACTGAAATGACGACTGCCGCTGATGGTTAAAACGGAACTCGTAAACAGACTTTCGGTCTCCGGCAGACTCCCGTTCTCCTGCCAGGCTGACATTGCCTGGCGCGCCCCGATCTTGGCCGCTTCAACATCAGGTTGATCAAAAGGGTTAATTTTGAGAACCGCCCCAATTGCAGCGATGGCCAGTTCAAAACGCCAGATCTCCTGCCCGAGGCCGGCTATCTCCGTCAACTTGAGCGATACCGCAGGTTCTCCGGCAATCTGAACTTGGGATAAGGCCTGATCAAAAAAGAGATTATCATCTCCTTGCAGACAGATAAACAGATAGATACAATCTGAAGAGATGGCATCCGTATAGTCATGAAACGGCAGTTCATCTTTGTCAGCAACTATTACCGGCACCAGCCCTAAACCGGATTTACCGATACTTTCGGCAATCAGCTGCTCGAGCCAAACTGCAAATGGTTTGATTGCGGGAGACAAGACCAACATCAATTTATCACGCCCGGCAATAACCATTTCTCCCAGAAAAGAGCCGAGTTCAAGGGCCGGATTTGCAGTTGCCGGAACTCCCGGAGCACAGGCCTGGGCCATAGCCTGAGCCTGCGCCAGAATTAATGCAACCGGCAGACCGAGCAGGGATGCCGGCAGAAGGCCGAAAAAAGTTAACGCTGAATAGCGACCGCCAACTTCAGGCGGGGTATGGAATATTTTACGGAACTTTCTAGTTACAGCCAGCTCTTCCAAGCGCGAACCGGGGTCAGTGAGAGCGACAAAGTTAGCTCCGGGATCGGCATGCAGCCGAGTCAACTGCTGATAAAAGTAGTTAAAAAAAGAGAGCGTTTCCAGAGTGCCGCCCGATTTGCTGGCAACCAGAAAAAGGGTTGTCTCAAGATCTTCGGCCGCCACCATCCGGGCCACACTTTGAGGGTGGGTACTGTCAAGAATTGCTACCGGCAAAAAACCCTCAGCAATCCCAAAAATTTCAGCCCAGACCTCGGCGATAAGACTGCTGCCACCCATTCCAAGAACCACGACCCGGCTGAAACCGGCCCGGATAATTTCCTCAGTAAAGTCGGTCAAGACTGCCACCTCGGCGAGCATAGTTCCCGGCAGCTCAAGCCAGCCGAGCCGATCGGTGAGTTCGCAAACCTCAGTACCGGCTTCATACTTTTCATCCCAGACACTCGGATCCCGGTTCCAGATCCGGGTGTTGACAGCATCAGCCTCCCAATTCTGTAGACGTTTATGCCAGACATACGAGTAGGAACCGGCATCAATTTCCAGTTGGTTCAAGGGAAATTCATGAGTTTTATCTTTAGACCCCATAACTGTTTATTCCTCGAATCTTAAATTAGTACTAAACTGAATAAAGTTTGCAGCATAATTCATCAACCAAACTCCTACTCAAAGCACAAAGGCAGTCGGCACAGAGTTAATATTATTTTGACTGTGTGACCGCTGCCTTTTATGTGTAACGACATTTTTCCGAGACATAGAACTTTTACTATTCAGAAATTCCTCATATCCCTAGCGGCTACATGCAACCCGGGCGCGACGCACAATCTCTTCGACGGTGATTCTGAACTGCTGAAAAAGTTCGCCGGCCGGAGCTGAAGCCCCGAACTGGTCAATGGCTATGATATCACCCTTCTCACCGGCATAGCGGTGCCAGCCCATCGATGATCCCGCCTCAATAACCAGGCGCCGGCCACCAGCAGGCAAAACTGTATCTCTGTACGCTTTTGACTGATGATCAAAAAGAGCCCAGCAGGGCATACTGACTACCCGGGTCTTGATGCCCTCTTCTTGCAGAGCGGTTGCGGCCTGAACTGCGAGGGCCAGCTCAGAACCCGTACCGATCAACGTAATATCGGCATCTCGTTCATCTTCACCGATAATCACATAGGCTCCTCGGGAGACTTTAAGCGCGGCATTTTCCGCAATCTCAGCAAGCGTCGGAACGTTCTGCCGGGTCAAGATAAGTGCGGTCGGACCATCATTACGCCGCAGGGCGGCAACCCAGGCGGCGACCGTCTCATTGGCATCAGCCGGACGTATGACATTAAGATTGGGAATTACTCTTAAACTGGCAAGATGTTCAATCGGCTGATGGGTCGGACCGTCTTCACCGACCCCGATACTATCATGGGTAAAGACATAAATGACCGGCAGTCCCATCATTGCGGCCAGACGGATCGCCGGTTTCATGTAGTCACAGAAAACCATGAAGGTTCCCCCGAAAACCCGCAGCCCCCGATGCAGAACCAGACCATTGAGAATGGCTCCCATTGCGTGCTCACGCACCCCGAAACGAATATTTCGGCCGCTAAAATCGGGTGCGGAAAAATCTGCCGCGGTATCGATCAGAGTCTTATTTGAAGGACCAAGATCAGCTGAACCACCCAGCAACTCCGGCAGAATCTCCGCCAGAGCATTGATCATTTTACCTGATGCCGCCCGGGTGGCAACCCCTTTCTCGTCAACCGGGAACCGGGGTAGAGATTTCTCCCAATCAACCGGCAATTCACCCGCCAAGCGACGCTCCCACTCTTTGACAAGATCGGGGAACTTAGCCTTGTAGGCCAGCATCATCTCCAGCCACTGAGCTTCACTTTTTAACCCCCTCTCTTTAACCTCGCCATATCTGGCATAGACCTCATCCGGAACCAGGAAATCAGGCGCAGTCGGGAAATCAAGATTATTTTTACTCTTTATAATCTCCTCCGCCCCCAGGGGCGCCCCGTGGGCCGCGGCACTGTCCTGCTTGGCCGGACTCCCGAAACCGATATGGGTACGCACCGCGATCAGAGTCGGGTGTTCAAGATCACTCCGAGCGGAGGTTAAGGCTGTGGCAATAGCGGTACAGTCATTGCCGTCGACAACTTCGATAACCTGCCAACCGTAAGCCCGAAAGCGAGCGGCCCGATCTTCAGAAAAAGTAATACTGGTATCGCCTTCGATCGTGATGTGGTTATCATCATAAAAAAAGATAAGTTTTCCCAATTTCAGGTTGCCGGCTAAAGAGGCGGCCTCATGCGAGAGTCCCTCCATCAGGTCACCATCGCCGACAATCCCGTAAGTAAAATGGTCAACCACGGCAAAATCCGGCCGGTTGAAGGTCGCTGCCAGAGATCTTTCCGCCATGGCCATACCCACTCCGGTTGCCAGTCCCTGGCCCAGAGGACCGGTCGTGGTTTCAACTCCGGGAGTATGACGATATTCGGGATGACCAGGGGTCAAGCTGCCCTTCTGGCGAAAGTTTTTCAGATCATCAAGAGTGACCTGATAACCACAGAGATGGAGCAGAGCATAGAGCAGGGCCGAACCATGGCCGGCAGAAAGGATGAAACGATCGCGATCAGGCCAGGTCGGATTCTTAGGATTATGTTTAAGAAAACGGCTCCAGAGGGTGTGCGCCATAGGCGCAGCCCCCATCGGCATCCCCGGATGTCCGGAGTTGGCCTTTTCGACCATATCGACCGCCAGAAAACGAATCGTATTAATACATTTTTCTTCCAGATTTGCAGACATATGCTCTAAAACCTCCAAAAGTTATCACTGAATTCACACTGAAAAAACAGGAAAAAGCCGCTTGGGATGGGATCAACTCAACTGACCCCAGCAGGCATTCTCCTATATCACCAATGGCGACACTAAATCAATCAACGATAATAACTTCTTTATTTTTTTACAAACACCCGCCGAGTTCCAGCGACCCGGAAAGACCTGCTCATCTCCCCTTAAAGAGTCAGAAAAAATTTTGGCTTCGTTTCCGAAATAACGAAGCCAAAAGATTCAGTGGTGTCCAGTGAGGAAATTGCTTGTCAGTTGAGCCGGATATTCGCCGCCGCTTCAGCCCTCCTCGTCAAGTTCTTCCCAACCGGTAATCATC
Source organism: Candidatus Tharpella sp. (assembly GCA_021163565.1). GTDB lineage: Bacteria > Desulfobacterota > Anaeroferrophillalia > Anaeroferrophillales > Tharpellaceae > Tharpella. The sequence continues at coordinate 1,032 of JAGGTT010000161.1, read as the reverse complement.
GACATCATATAGCTGATCAGCGTACTGCCGGTAGTGGCCAGGTAGACGTGAACCAGCAGGAAAAGCAGCATAACGAAAGCCATTGCCGTATGCAGCATGGCCACCCCATCAAGCCGCATTGTCAAGCCCCAGCTGAGCCAGTCATTATAGAGATAATAGAGCAAACCTGAAACCAGCTGCAACGGTAACAGAACCATCTTGAGGACAAAATATGAAAGTGCCTGCAGAGGATTAAGTTTACGCTCCTGACTTTTATGAAAAGGGTGGGACTCACCCCGCATTATACCGACACAGTAATAGGCGCCGATCTCTTTAAGATTATCAGAACAGGGCTGGTAGTGCTTCCACGCCCCCGTAGTCAGATGCCAGAAAATGGCAAACGCGGTAAGAATCAGAAGCGTCATGCCGGCCAGGTTATGCCAGTAACAGGCGGCCCCGTAACCGAAAATTTTTACTGTACCGTGGACTTCAAAACCGGTTACCAGAAGAAAAATAATCAGAAAAGCTTGAAACCAGTGCCAGAAACGTTCAAAACGGGTATAAAGTAAGACCTTGATTTTCATGATTTACCTCCCTGCACATTGCCATTTTTTCTTCTCGAAGAACTGGTTAATCGCAGACCGGCATGCAGCAGCAGGACTAAAAAAGTCAGGCCTAATGACCCCCACCCCAAGCTGTCCATAAGTTGCCAGTAGTCACGACCGGGTAGATAAAAACTTGTGAGTTTCGCAAGACGGCCGTTATCCCGGCGATGACACTCAGCACACTCCACAGAGCTCTCTTTCGGAGCTACCATATGAGTAATCGGCCAATACATGTCAGTTCTGATAAAGTCCACTTTACCGCTGAAAGGCAGGCCGGCTTCCCGCATACCCACTGCCGCAGCTTTCACCCAGTCAGAATCGGCCCAGTAGGCCCCGGTACCTTTTTTACCAAAAAGATAAGGCACCAGCAGCATACGCTCAACCGGATCGTAGGGCTGTTTACCACGCATCACCTTAAAAGGAAAAATCCGCGCCCCGGGATCAGCGT
>JAGGTT010000080.1 GCA_021163565.1 Candidatus Tharpella sp. | reverse complement strand
GCCGTTGTATCCTTGAGAGCCGGGGGCAGATAGTTGCAAAAGAAGGTGAAACTCCGGCACCTCTTAAGTCTATACTGCCAGTCACTTTATCTGTGAGAGAGAAAGAGGTGTTGATGGAAATCGGGATTGGTTCAACGAATGATCAGATTGCTGATCACCTGTGCATCAGTCAGCATACGGTTAAAAGTCACGTCTATCGTATCTTCAGAAAAATACATGTACCCAATCGTCTTCAGGCAGCATTGTGGGCCTCTAAGTATTTAGTATAAATTACTGTAAATATATCAAGTAATGGGTAGATTGATTGGTAAGAGTACCCTTATGAATGAGACCCAGAAGATCACTTTTTAAAACTGTGGTACATCAGTGATTGAATGTATAGAAACTGTCAACTGAAGACTTAGGAGTCACAACAACCTGTAAAAGTGTCGGTTTTCTTTACAGTGAATTGACATTATTGCAATATGTCAATTATGTTAATATCTTGCAAATTGGCATGTTAAATGCTTCTAAACAAATGCATAATATATTCTGTAAGAACTAGATATTTAATGACACTGCCGTTTCACAAATATTAATATTTAATTGATGCTGGATTGGTTGGTGGTGGCACGGTTGTTTTTTTCTTGTGGATGAGATTCAGAAGAGGTCTTTTTTAAAAACAAAAGCTAATTTTTTTTAATACTTTTTACTGATTGATTTTTTCTCTGTATAAGTATATAAATTATATAGAAGATTGAGTTGGGAATTGATTACTGATTGTTATGGTCAGTTTTTCGGCGTAGTTATAAGTGGCTGGAAACTATTTTATTTGATGGACGGGTGAGATTATGGAAAGAAGGGTAGTTACTAGATATAACCTGCAGGTTCCGGCACATGTTGAGATTGTGCCCAGTGACGGTGAGGTTCAGTCCTTTGAGTGGAAAACCCGGGATGTCTCATCCAGCGGAGCTTTTCTACTGACAGAGGGTCATGCTTTGGAGAATGGTACAGACCTTAAGGTTAATCTCTTTCTAAACTCTTTTTCCGGTGCCGGTTCATGGGTCACCATGAATGGTCGGGTTGTACGTTCAGAGTCTGAAGGGGTCGGTGTCTGTTTTGACGGTCAATATCAGTTTGTAAGTGAAGCACCTGATCTCAATATGTAGAATAAGGATTTTATATTCTTTACAGTTGTTCAGTAAAATGGCAATAATAAAAACCGGTCCAGAAATAATTTCTGTCCCGGTTTTTTAATATTAACCAGAGGATAAAAAAGTTGATGAGTATTTTGGTGACCGGTACTGCCGGTTTTATCGGTTTTCATTTGAGTCGTCGGTTGCTGGCTGATGGCGTAAATGTGGTTGGACTGGACAACCTGAATGACTATTATGATGTTAAATTAAAAGAGGATCGCCTGGCAATTTTGTCGCGAGCTGACAACTTCACTTTTGTCAATCTTGACCTGGTTGACAGTGTCGCTATGGCGGAGCTCTTTAAAATAAATACTTTTCAGCAGGTCGTCAATCTGGCGGCGCAGGCCGGAGTTCGTTACAGTCTGGAAAATCCGAAAGCCTACGTTGACAGTAACCTTTCGGGTTTTCTCAATATTCTGGAAGGTTGTCGTCATAATCAGATTAAACATCTGGTCTATGCTTCTTCAAGCTCAGTTTACGGGCTCAATACCAGGATGCCGTTCTCGGTTCATGATAATGTTGATCATCCCTTAAGTCTCTATGCCGCCAGCAAAAAAGCTAATGAACTGATGGCGCATTCCTACAGTCATCTCTACCAGATACCGGTTACCGGATTACGTTTTTTTACGGTTTACGGTCCCTGGGGTCGGCCGGATATGGCCCTTTTCCTTTTCACCAAGGCCATTCTTCAAGGTGAGCCGATCAAGGTTTTTAACCATGGTCAGATGGAGCGGGATTTTACTTACGTCGATGATATTGTTGAGGGTATTGTTAGATTGCTGCCGGTGCTGCCGCAATCAAATCCTGACTGGAACGGTGCCGATCCGGATCCGGGCAGCAGCCCGGCACCTTATCGGCTCTATAATATCGGTAATCACAGCCCGGTTAAACTGCTTGATTTTATTGCTATGATTGAGAAATCTCTAGGTTGTGAAGCCCGCAAAGAGTTCTTGCCGATGCAGCCCGGTGATGTGCCCGCGACTTATGCGGATGTTGAAGATCTCAGCCGGGCCGTAGGTTTCAGCCCGGAAACTCCCCTCGAACAGGGGATTGAAGAGTTTGTGAAGTGGTACCGCAGTTACTACAAGGTCTAGGCTTTCTGGCTCACCGCTTCGGAACTGAACTGAAGTTTGTATAAATTAGCGTACTCTCCATCTTTCAGCAGGAGTTCAGCATGAGTTCCGATTTCAACAATATGCCCGTTGCTCATCGTTACTATTCGGTCAGCGTTGGTAATGGTTGAGAGGCGGTGGGCAATAACCAGAGTGGTACGATCCTGCATCAGGCGGGTGATTGCCTCCTGGACTTCACGTTCGGATTCGGTATCTAGAGATGATGTTGCCTCATCCAGAATCAGGATGGGTGAATTTTTTAACAGCGCTCGGGCAATCGAAAGGCGTTGTTGCTGGCCGCCGGAGAGACGGATGCCGTTTTCACCGACAATAGTATTGTAGCCTTCCGGTAGATTTTTAATGAAATTATGAGCGTTTGCTGATTTAGCTGCGGCAAAAAGATCGTCATCACTGACATCTGACCGGCCGTAAGATATGTTAACCCGGATAGTGTCGTTAAAGAGAATTGTCTGCTGTGAAACTATCGCAATCTGCTGCCGCAGGGAGCGTTGGCTGATAGTCCGGATATCATAGTCATCGATGGAGATCTTACCGGATGTTACATCGTAAAAACGGGGCAGAAGATTTACCAGTGTGGTTTTGCCGCTGCCGCTCCGGCCGACAATCGCCACAGTCTCGCCTTTTCTGATTGTCAGCGATACCTTTTTTAAAATCTCTTCTTCTTGATTGTAAGCAAAATCAACTGTTTCATAGTGGATGCTGTTATTGAAACCAGGTAGAGTAACTGCATCATCCAGGTCTTTAATCTCCGCTTCAGTATCGAGTAGTTCAAAAACCCGGGTACCGGCGGCAAGAGCCTCCTGCACCTGGTTGTTACTGCGGTTTAATGAGCGAATTGGGCCGTAGAGCATAAACAGCGCCGTCATGAAAGAGAAAAAATTACCTGGAGTTGATTGCCCGTTGATTACCTGACTACCACCGTACCAGATGACAGCCGCGGCTGCAATCCCGCCGAAGGTTTCCGAAATCGGAGCGGTTAATGACTTTACCCGAAGGCGTTTGATCCTTATGGTAAAGAGCTTCTCGTTGACCCGGAAAAACTCCCGTCGGTTAAAATTTTCCATAAGAAAAGCCTTGATAATCCTGATGCCGGTAAAACTCTCCTGCAGGAAGGATGATATTTCAGCCACTTGTGACTGACCCTTTTTACTGAAACGGCGCAGTTTGCGGCTGTATTTAATAATCGGAAAGAAGAGTAGAGGCAGAATTACAAGGGCGATAATCGCCAGTTGCCAGTCGCGGTAGAAGAGTACACCGATAAGTCCTAAGGCCGTAATGACCTCTTTCAGGAGCCCGGCAATAACACTTGATACTGACCGCTGAATCATGCCGATATCATAGATGACACGTGAGGTTAGAGCCCCACTCGGGATGGAGTTGAAAAAGGAGAGGGAGAGGCCCTGAATGTGGTTGAAAACCTCTTCTCTGATATCCGTAACAATCCGGTTGCCGACAAAGCCGATAAAGTATGACTGAAAGTAATTCGAGACTCCCTTGACAGCAAAAATCAGAATAAGACCCAGCGGCAGGAGCTTCAGCATGGTCGCATCCTGTTGCAAAAAAATATCATCTAAGGCCGGTTTTACGAGAAAGGCAATTGCTGAAGTCAGAAGTGAGAAGATTATCATAAAGATAATCGCCAGCGACAGTTGTAGCCACAAAGGTTTGACGTAGCGTAAAAGGCGGCGGTAATTATGCATGTTGACTCATTTCTTTGATGACGGCCGCAGCTGCCCGCTGCGGGGCTCCGGGTTCTCCGAGTCTGGATTTTACTTTCTTGAGTTCTGTTATGGTTTGAGTATAGCGTTGTTGGTTATCAAGGATGGCCCGCATCTGGGCGACAATATTTTCCGGCACAGTTTCATTTTGCAGAAGCTCCGGGACGATCTCTTTGCCGGCAATCAGGTTGACCAGGCTGAAAAAGGGGAGCTTGATCACTCTTCTGCCGATTTCATAGGATATTCGGCTGACCTTGTAGACGACTACCATTGGGACTTCGGCCAGGGCCGTTTCCAGAGTTGCGGTTCCGGATGTGACTATGGCAAAAGCCGCATCTTTCAAAACCGTCGTCAGTGGTTCCCGGAGCAGGGTTACGTGATTACGAAAGTCGGCGGGGATCAGCTCGGCAACCATGGTTGATGAAATTGACGGAGCTATCGGAATGAGAAAGCGGGATTCCGGCTTTTCTCTGGCATAGAGTCGGGCCGCAGTGATCATCTCCGGCAGAAGATATTTGATTTCGCCCACGCGGCTGCCGGGAATCAAAGCAATAGTGGAACTTGTCCGGCGATCGCGGCACTTAAAAGTTTTAAACTCCTCCAGTAGCGGATGGCCCACATATTCTACGGCCACATCATGCTGTCGGAAAAATTCCTCTTCAAACGGCAGGATGACGAGAACCTTATTAATCAGCCGGTTGATGGTTGCAACCCGGCCCTGGCGCCAGGCCCAGACTTTGGGGCTGATATAGTAGACAATTGGAATTTTAAGTTTGTGTGCGAAAGGGGCAACCAGGTGCAGGTTGAAGCCGGGAAAGTCGATGAGAACCAGAAGGTCGGGCCGGCTCTCAAGCAGATGCTGACGAATGGCTCTGCGGCCGGCGTTGATGTCGGCAAGACTACCCAAGACCTCAGTCAAACCGATTACCGCCAGCCGGGATGACGGGAAGATAAGTTCAACCCCCTCTTCTTCCATCTTGCGGCCCCCGATTCCGGAGAGCCTGATTTCAGGTACTTCCTGTTTCAGGGCCGCAGCCAGGTTGGCGCCGTGAAAATCCCCCGAATCTTCACCCGCAACCATCACAATGTGGGGAGAGTTTTTCATGCTATCCCTTTCGGCAAACTCCTCTTTTTGAGGATTTGATAAAATCTATCATTTCTTTAATTTCCGGGGTTATCTCAAGCTCATTTTCAACTCTCTCGATGGCTTTGGTCAGGGAGAGTCCGGTGGTTCGAAAAAGAATCCGAAAAGCCCGGCTGAGACTTTTCAAAGTCTCGGGACTGAACTTATGTCTTTTCAAGCCTTCACGGTTCAAACTGTAGAGCCGGGTGTGGTTACCGCTGGCGAGGACAAATGGTGGGATATCCTGAGCGACTCCGGAAGTGCCGCCGATAAAAGCGTGGCGACCAATCCGGCAAAACTGATGAATCGCACTTAAACCCCCGATTATGGCGTAATCTCCGACTTCACAGTGGCCTGCGAAGGTGGCCCCATTGGAGAGAATAATATGGTTGCCAAATTGGCAGTCATGGGCAATGTGCGAGTAGGCCATGATGAAATTGTGCGATCCTATGCGGGTAAATCCGCCGCCGAGTTCAGTGCCCCGGCTGATGGTTGCATACTCTCTGACAACGGTATGGTCACCGATTATAAGCTCGGACTGTCCCCCCTTATGTTTAAGATCCTGCGGATCGGTGCCCACCAGGGCATAAGGGTAGATGCGGCAGGAGCTACCGATAACAGTTTTGCCTTTAACGGTAGCGTGATGATCAATGACGGTTCCGCTGCCGAGATCAACTTCTCCTTCGATGATCGCGTAAGGGCCGACAGAGACATCTTCAGCGAGGGTTGCCTTATCAGATATTATTGCAGTAGGGTGAATCTCGGACATAACCTTTAACCTCCTATACTGGCCATCATTTGAGCCTCACAGACGAGAATGCCGTCAACCTCGGCCCGGCCGGAAAATTTCCAGATATTACGGCGGTGGTTAAGCAGCGTCATGGTCATGACCAGAGTATCACCAGGGCGTACAGGTTTACGGAAGCGGGCTTTGTCAATACTCATGAAAAAAATTTTGGTATTAGAATCTGCGTTTCCGGCTTTGAGGCCCCCAGCCTCAAGCCCGAAAATCCCGGCTACCTGAGCCATGGCTTCTATTATCAAAACGCCGGGCATTACCGGGAAATTAGGGAAATGACCATTGAAAAATGGTTCATTAAAGGTGACGTTCTTAATCCCGACAATACCTTTGCCGGGATTAAGTTCAATAATCTTATCAATCAGCAGAAACGGGTAGCGATGTGGCAGATAATCCATGATCTGCTGGATGTCCATTAATGGTGAAGACATGTATGATCCTATTTTTTCTGGTTGTTTGCAGCCCATTTGTCATAGGCCTTAATCAATTCATCGGTCACATCGTTATTGTCGTCAGCATAGATGATGCCGCTGCGTTTTTCAAGGATGAGCTGGTACTTGCCGCTTTTGCCGAATTCCGAGGTTACAATCTCAAGATCTTTCAACATTTTTTTCAGGAATTCTCCCTCCAGGGATTTCATATCCTTTTCAGAATCAGAGACGAAAATTTTAAAATCACGAACCTTTTTCTGATAAGTACTCTCTTTCTCTTGACGTTTTTCCGGGCTCAGCATCATACCCTGACGTTCGAGTTCTTCCTTCATCGCTGAAATATCAGTCTGTTTCTTCTGCAGGATTCCTCTGAGTTCATCCTGGCGGGCTTTAATCTTTCCCTTGGCAATCTGACCCTGGGCTGAGAGGGCCATGACTTTCTGCAGGTCGATAAAACCGAACTTAGAATTTTTGTCCGCTGCCTGAACCGAAGCCAGGCTCATAAGTAACATTCCCACAGTCAAAATTGATACTAACAGATACTTTTTCATTTTGTTCTCCTTTAAGGTTAATGGTTTTAAGTTCTTACTGGTAAAAATTTATAAAAAATATCAGAACTTTTTGAAAGCAACAGAGTAGACTGAAAATTAGAAGAAACTTCCGATTGAGAAATCCCAGACGTTGTCTTCTTCGTCGTCTTCGGGGCTTAAGTTAAAGCCCCATTCAATCCGCAGGGGGCCCATTGGTGATTTCCAGCGAATCCCGAAACCGACGCTGTGCCGGAGATCGAAACTTAAATTTTCATTATCATTGAAAGCCTTGCCGGTATCGTAGAAAACTACTCCTTTAAGACCCATATTCTCAATCAGAGGGAAAATCCATTCAGCACTTAAAATCAGCTCTTTGGTACCACCGATAACATCGCCATTTATATCCTCCGGTCCGGCTTCACCGAAATCAAAACCGCGTACAGTTTGCAGGCCCCCGACATAGAAACGTTCGTAGAGAGGCAGATCCTGGCCGTTATAGCCATCGGCATAGCCGACGCGACCCCAGAGATGAAAAGCACTATCCCATTTGAAGGGATAGAATTTGTGTCCTTCAAGGATGAGTTTGTAAAAGTCATTATCAAAGCCTAAAGGACCACCCGCTAGAACCACTGTTCCCCTGACCTTGTAGCCCTGGGTCGGAAAGAGATAGTTGTTGCGTTTGTCGCGGCTCAGCGTAAAGTAGACCTGGCTGGTTTCAGTGGTTCCCTCTTCATCTCGGAGATATTCTGAGGCGCTGCGGCTGACATTGTAGACCTTTACCTTCTCCCAGCGGTATCCGGTCGACCAGCTTGTATACTCGTCAATCGGTTTGCCGAAGTTGATTCTGAAACCCTGCTGGGCCGTGTCGTAGGCATCATATTCATAGTCTTCGTTGTAGACATTTACCCCGGCACTCATATCCATGTCAAGGAAGTAGGGGTCGGTCAGGCCGAGATTGTAGAATTGGCGGGCGCCCGAAAGTTCAACATTGAAAGTCGCATCGAGACCTTTACCCAGCCAGTTCGGCTGGGAGATATTGGCAACTCCGATAATGCTGTCAACCGTACTGTAGCCGAGCCCGATGCTGAAACTTCCGGTTGAGCCTTCAACCACATTGACGTTTACATCAATGGTCTCATCGTCATTCTGGACAGTCTGGATATCCGCTTCTGAAAAGAACTGGGTGTTATTGATCCGCTCCCGGCTCCGTTTAAGAGCCGAGCCGCTGAAAAGATCTCCTTCAGCGAAACGCAGCTCCCGGCGGATAACCTGGTCTCGGGTTTTGGTGTTGCCCGCGATATTAATCCGTCCGAACAGGAATTTTGTTCCCCGATTGATATGGTAGGCAACACTTATCTGGCGTTTTTCCTTGTCGATACTGGTTTGCGGATCGATATCAACATAAGCATGGCCGCGGTCGGCAAAAAAAGTCGAGAGGGTTTCAATATCATTCTGCAGTTTAAGATTGCTGAAAGTCTCACCCGGTTGTCCCTGGAGAATCATAACCAGATTGTCGGTTGTTTCGGCTTCACTCTCCGGGTCTATGACCTCAACCGTGCCCATGGTGAAGACTTCACCTTCATCGATATTGAAATCAATATAGATCCATTTGCGATTATCATCGAGGGTTATTTCCGGTTTGCTGACTTTGACCTGGACATAGCCTTCACTCAGATAGAATGATTTAAGTATTTTGGCATCATTGGCCAATTGCTCCTGGTTGAGAATCCCGGCATCGGTAATCCAGGTCAGGAAAAAACTGTAGGTTTTGGTCTGGAGTTTACGTCGCAAAGACCAGGAGCTGAATTCATCATTACCGTGAAAGCGGATCTTTTTAACGTAACATTTCGGCCCCTCATCAACCAGAAAAATCAGTTGCACCCGATTTTTACCGGCTTTAGTCGTTTTGGTGGTGATGCGTATGGAATAGAAGCCTTCGTCCCGGTAGAAAGCTTTCATTTTGGCCACACTTTCGCTCAGTTTTTCCTCGTTCAGGATGCTGAAGGTGTGCAGGGTTATCTCTTTCAGCAACTCTTTTCGCTTGACTTTGTTGTTGCCCTTGATGGTGATTGTACTGATGGTTGGTTTCTCAGTCACAATCAGAGCCACTTCGACTCCATCACCGACACGTTTTAGGTTGATCATCAGGTTGTCAAAGAACCCCAGGCTGTAAAGATCTTTCAGATCCTGATCAAGGGTTTCGGGTGACAAAGGTTCACCGGTTTTAGTCTGCATCTTGTCGGTGATCGTATCTTTAGTTACCTTCTGATTACCGAGAACGATGATTGTGCTGACGGGCAGGTTGGCAAATGTTGTATTGCCGGCCCAGCATAATTGCGGAGCAGTGAACAGGGTCGCAATTATCAGCAGCAACCAGGAATAACTGAGCCAGTAGAAGGTTTTTTTATGGTTCATATCTTTTTAAAGTATATGTCCGTTCTCTATAGTAATCGTCCGGTCCATTTTTGCAGCCAACCGCTGGTTGTGGGTGACCAGTAAGAGGATTGTATTAAACTCCCGGTTGCACTCTAAAAGCAGTTCAACAATCTCGTTGCTGGTGCCGGCATCAAGGTTGCCGGTTGGTTCATCAGCAAGCAGAGCCTGGGGCTGCATGATCAGCGCCCGGGCCAGAGCAACCCGCTGCTGCTCGCCGCCGGAAAGCTCTCCCGGTTTGTGTTTTTCACGTTGCTCAAGTCCGACCTTTTGCAACAGCTGCAGCGCTTTTCCCCGGGCGATCAAATTGGAATCGCCGTTGATCAGAGCCGGGGTCATGACATTCTCCAAAGCGGTAAATTCCGGCAGCAGGTGATGAAACTGAAAGACGAACCCCAATGCCTGATTGCGCCACTTTGCCAGTTCATATTCGGACTTGCTGAAGATATCCGTGCCGGATACCTTGATTGTGCCGCTGCTGGGTTTGTCCAGCGAACCGATAATCTGCAACAGGGTGCTTTTCCCGGCCCCGGATTCGCCGCAGATAGCGATTCTCTCCCCGGCTTTAATCGTGAAGTCGAGTCCTTTAAGGACAGGAATCTCACGTTTGTCGAGGAAGAAACTTTTTTTCAGGGCTACCGCTTCTATCATGAGAAACCTGGTCTGAAGTTGCGATAGGTTCTTAGATGCCGGTTGTCATTCGCGGCCTGAGCTGACCGGAGGACTTGATTTCCGGTGGAGATGGATGCTGACATTAAAGGTTCCTATTCGTAACGCAAAGCTTCTGCCGGGAGCAGGCGTGAAGCACGATAAGAGGGATAAAGGGTCGCGATGAAAGCCAGTACCAGTGAAAGGGTAGCGGTTGCTGCCAGATGAAAGAGTTGCAGGTCTACCGGTAGTGATGTTTCAAAATAGTAGACATCTCCCGGGAGAGTGATAAAATCATAACGCTTCAGCAACTCACAGATAACCAGTGATCCGGCCAGCCCCAGCAGAGTGCCGGCAAAGCCGATAATCATTCCTTCCCAGACAAAGATACGCATAACCCTGTAGGCGGAGAGACCCATGGTTTTTAAGATGGCAATCTCTTTATGTTTTTCCATGACCACCATAATCAGAGTGGAAATTATGTTGAAAGCGGCCACCATGATAATCAGGGCCAGGATTATAAACATCGTTATCCGTTCAAGTTTCAAGGCCGTAAAAAGATTGCGGTTCATGCTGATCCAGTCCCGGGCCCAGTACGGATAGGCGAGTTCCTGCTGAATCTCCTTTGCGATTTCACCGGAGTTGTAGATGTTTGTAACTTCAACCGCAATGCCGGAGACCTGACCCGGCAGGGCAAAAAATTTCTGGGCCGCGGCCAGGGTAGTGTAGGCTAGAGCCGAGTCGTATTGATACATGCCCGAGGTGTAGGTGCCGACAACCGAAAAACGCTGCATTCTGGGAATCAGACCCAACGGGGTTGGCGAGCCGCTAGGGGCAACCAAACGTAGATTGGAACCCGGTTTGACGCCAAGATTTTTTGCCAGTTCACTGCCCAGTATTATCTCCGGGGACGAATTTTTGTTGTCTTTGCCGGTTGAAAAATAGTGGCCGTCAACCAGCATCCCTTCAAGTTTTTTACGCAGCGGATCATGATTCTGGTCGATGCCCCGGATTCCGGCACCGCTGACCTGCCGGCCACGGGTCAGCATCGCCTGGCTCAGGATAAAAGGGGCGGCCTCTTTAACGCCGCTCAGTTTACTTATGGTTGCCGTCAGGCTATCGTAATTTTTAATTGCACCACCGTATTTCATCACCATGATATGGGCGGTGTTGCCTAAGATCTTTTTTTTCAACTCCTTTTCAAAGCCGCTCATGACCGCGATGACCACCACCAGAGCCATTACTCCAAGAGCTATTCCCATAATTGAGATCAGCGAGATCAAGGAGATGAATACCTGCTTGCGCCGCGCCAGAAGATGGCGCAGGGCGACGAAAAGTTCAAACCTCACAGTTTAAGCCTTCTGTTCCGGTTTTAGCAGTGGGAAAAGAATAACGTCGCGAATCGAGGCTGAATCAGTGAAAAGCATCACCAACCGGTCAATCCCGATGCCTTCACCCGCAGTCGGGGGCAGGCCATATTCCAGAGCTCGCAGGTAATCGGCATCAAACTGATGGGCTTCCAAGTCGCCAGCGGCTTTATCCTGAAGTTGTTGTTCAAAACGGGCCTTCTGGTCAAGAGGATCATTGAGTTCGGAAAAAGCGTTGGCCATTTCCCGGCCGGCGATGAAAAGCTCAAATCTGTCGACAACCTCGGGATTGCAGTCATTGCGCCGGGAAAGGGGTGAAATCGCCACCGGATAATCGGTGATAAATGTCGGCTGAATAAGTTGTTCCTCAACCTTTTCATCAAATAGTTTCATCAGGCATTTTGCGTGACACTCCCGCTCCAGGGGTGCCATTTCCAATCCCAGTTTATCAATTATTGCGAGAGTCTTTTCATGGCTGTCGAGTTGGGCGGCATCAATATCAGCATATTTTTCAATCGCCTCAATTACGGTAAGGTGATCCCAGGGCGCGGTAAAGGTTATCTCCTGACCCTGGTAGATGATAGTATCACTGTTATTCAGGGTTTGGCAGATTGTGGTGAAAAGCTCTTCAGTGATACCCATCAGATCAAGATAAGTGGCATAGGCCTGATAGAATTCGATCATCGTAAATTCAGGGTTATGTTTGATCGAAATGCCTTCATTGCGGAAATTACGGTTTATCTCGAAAACTCTCTCGAAACCGCCGACCACGAGTCGCTTGAGATAGAGCTCCGGGGCTATACGCAAATTCAGGTCAAGATCCAGGGCGTTATGATGGGTTGTGAACGGCCGCGCTGCGGCTCCACCGGCAACGGCCTGCATCATCGGGGTTTCGACTTCAAGAAATTCTCTCTCTTTGAAGAAATCTCTGATTGTATCAATAATTCTGGTTCTTTTGATGAAGGTCTCGCGAACTTCCTGATTGACAATCAGATCGACGTAACGTTGCCGGTAGCGGGTTTCAATATCTTTCAGGCCGTGCCACTTCTCCGGCAGCGGCCGCAGCGATTTGGTCAGAAGTCTGATTGCGTCTGCCTGAACCGTTAATTCACCGGTTCTGGTTTTAAAAATCGTACCGCTGACCCCCACGGTATCACCGATATCAAGAAGTTTGAAAACTTTGTAGTTATCATCCCCAACCAGATTCTTGCGGATATAGGCCTGAATCTTGCCGCTGCGATCCTGCAGGTGAATGAAGGCCGCTTTGCCGAAGGTTCTCAAGGAGACAATACGTCCCGCGATAGTCACCGCAGGAGAATTCTCTGCCAGAGTCTCCGCTTCCATCTCATTGTATTCATCAAGTATGGCCGTGGCGGTGTTGGCAGGTGTGAAATCGTTAGCAAAAGGGTTGATTCCTAAGGCTCTGAGCTCTTCCAGCTTTTTTATGCGTTGCTGGCGTAAACTGTTTTCGTTGTCCTGGGTCATAGTAATAATATACCTGATGTAGATTCAATAATTAGTGGGGATCGTAACCGAAGAGTGCCGAAAGCCCGGTTTATTGGTGCCCAGTTTTCAGTCGGTTGCTTGATCTCCAGCTCATTGCCTAATAAGAGTTGTTGATTCGGTTCAGCTCTTTAGTGGCCTGGTCAGCAAAAGTGCCTCCGGGTGCCAGTTTTAAGACATGCTCAAAAGCTGCAACGGCTTTATCTTTTTTCCCGCCGGCCTCTTCGATTTTTCCGATTTGCAGCCAGACCCCGGGATGACCCGGAGAAATCTCCTGGGCTTTATCAATCTCTTCACGGGCAAGTATGAGACGATCAGTGGCAAAATAGAGCCGGCTGAGTTCGTAGTGAGAGGGAAAATAGTCCTTGTTGAAACTGATCGCCCTATTATAGCACCCCTGTGCCTGCAGGTTTTTATCCTGCAACTGATAGAGATTCCCGAGGTTGTGATAAGCTTTTTCTGGAGTCTGGTAAAGAGGGTTGCTGCCAGCTCTTAAAAACTCGGTTTCAGCGAGAGCAAATTTTTTCTGCTGCATATAGATCGTACCCAGAGTATTGTGGGCATCGCCGTATCCAGGATCCATAACCAGAGCATCTTTAAGTTTGATGACCGCTTTGTCCGGATCATTCTCAATCAGGGCGATCATAGCTTCAAGATAGCGGGTGCGTTTGTCCGCAATCCCGGCTTCATTGACCTTGTCCAGGCCGGTTTTTACCAGATTGTAGTCGCGGGCATTAAATGCATTCAGCAGATTTTCGTAAAACTGTTCCGAAAGTTCACGCTTTTCCGGCTCCTCGGTTAATCCGGCACAGCCGAAAAGGGTTAGCAGGCAGCATAGGAGCAGGAAAAAGGTTATGGCTCTTCCGGGTCTGGGTAAACTGTTATTTAATGTTGACATGGCAATATTATTTATCCACCTGAAAAAAAGATAAGCCCTCAAATGCTGGTCAGAGTTTGTTGAGGGCTGTAATCTGTAGGTAAGACTGTATGTCGCGGCCCCGACCCAAGTCAAAATCATTAATCGGCTGTACGGGGCTGTTCAAAGATTAGATTAGAGTTGTTCTTTAAGGGTTATGATTTGGCGTTATTGCGCAGGCTAAGCAGGCGTTCCTCGGCCCAGGGTTTGAAAAATGAGCGCTGCAAAAGCTGAATCATATTCTCATAAGTTGCAATCGCCTTTTCCGGTTGATTGCTCTTCTCATAGCTTAGTCCTAAGAGAACATAAAGATCTTCATTCAGGAAACTCTGTTCGGTCTGCATACCCTCCAGAATGGAGATGGCCTCAGCATATTTTTCCTGCTGGAAATTAATTGACGCGGCCCCGAAATTTTGTAGGTCTTTGAGGTGGCGGTCAACACTGCTGGTATTGCTTTGGTAGGTGGCCGCCGCTTCATCAAGTTTACCGGCCCGGTATTCCTGATTTGCCAGGAGATAGTTGGCAACCGGTCCGACAATGGTGCCGCTGTAGGATGCGAGAATTGTTTGCAGCGGTTCCTGTACGGCGGCAATCGCAGTATTCGGTTTCTGTTCTATAGTCAGCACGGCTTGATTCAGCAAGTGCCGAGCATCTTTATTGCGGTCGCTGATATACCAGAAGCTACCAATAGATGCAATGCCTACGGCGACCAGAACAACGACTGCAATTGAGATGAGCTTGCGATGTTTATTGACGTAGTCGATAGCCGAATAAGTGGTTTTGACGAAGGCATCAGGTTCACGGAGCTCCCGGCGGACAGATATCTTTCCTTTAGACATTTTCTAACTCTCTCCTTTGTGTAAAGTGGCGCAAAATTAAGGGGTTGTGTCGATGAAAAAAATTATAATAAAGACTTGAAAAGACTAATTTTACAAACCCCGCTCCTTTATCACAGGAGGACGGATGAAGCAATGAAAATCGTTTTAATTTGTGTCTTAGCATCCGATTCCAACTAAATTTGAGGCGAGCCGAAAACCGGCGGATCAAAAAAAGCCCAACATTAATAATTAAAAATGTTGGGCTTTCATTTAATTTAATGAAAATCTTTCCAGTTTGCAGGTTGTTAGACAATATACTGAGACTGAACCAGCCTTTAACTAAACCCGCTCAAATAACCTGCTGTGGCAGAAGATGTAAGTTTAAGCCTTATCCTTCTTCACGGTTTTGGCCTTAGTTTTAGCCGGAGCGGCTTTTTTACGCGGAGCTTTGGGTTTTACTTTAACCGCCCCATCTTTTTCAGCCTTGGCCGCACTCTTTTTCACCTCTTTCTTTACTGCCGGTTTAACCTCGGCTGCGGCTTTGGTTTCAGCTTTCGGTGTCGGGGCACTGGCTGCGAGGGTGTCGGCAGTGGCGGGTACATCCTCTTTCTGGTCCTCGGCACCGAGATCCTCCGACGGATTTTCAGCCTTTATTTCGTTGATTTCATCAATCAGCATCTCCTGTTCCTGGTCAAGATCTGCAATCGTCAGCAGCAGCTGGGAAATTTCATCCTTTTCCCAGATATCTTCATCCTGTTGCAGGGCTTTGAAAATGTAGATTCTCTCACCCAGGTGGCGCAACTGTAATTTGCGGCGGTTGCTGATTGCCATGAGTTTAGCTTTGCGACTGCCCATCCGGCACAGCCTGCCGATTTGATAATTGATTTTTTCGAATGTGGAATTGGCCATATCTAGTTATCCTCCGCTAAAATATTCTGCGATATTAGGTAATGAAAAGCTGAATACTTGTCAAGTTTTTTTATTTTCGGGTTGTGTTTATTTTTTTTCCGTGTAGATATAGGAGAGTTCTGGCTTGGTGCTCATAAAAACTTCTGCATGGTTGCATCCCAATATGAATGGTAAAATCTGGATTGTTATTCCGGCTCGTTTTCAGGCTCGCCGCTTTCCCGGCAAACCACTGGCCAGGCTGCATGATAAGCCGATGATTGCCTGGGTTCTTGAGGCCTGTCAGGCAGTTAAATTGCCCTGTGAAGTGGTGGTTGCCACGGATGATCAGAGAATTGCCGAGGTGGTTAAGGCTTGCGGCGGCCGGGTTGAAATGACGGCGGCTTCGCATCCCAGTGGTACCGCCCGGCTGGCTGAAGTAGCTCAACGTAATCCGCAGATTGAGTGGTTTGTGAACGTGCAGGGAGACGAACCGGGAATTGAACCAAAGTTGATTGAACGGGTTATCGAATGTCTGCGGCAGCATTCGGATCCTGACCTGATTGTCTCTGCGGCTACCGTTTTGCAAAATTCCGCTGATTACAATTCACCCCATATCGTCAAGGTGGTTACTGATTTAAAGGGACGGGCTCTCTATTTCTCCCGGGCAGCAATCCCTTTTTTTCAGAATAAGTCAGTCGCAGACAGCGTTTTTAATGGTGATCATTCTCCGGTGCGGCAGCATATCGGTATCTATGGTTACAGTGGTGCTTTTCTGCGGCGTTTAGATTCGCTGTCGCCGGGGAAACTGGCCGCAGTGGAAAACCTTGAGCAGCTGACCTGGCTTGAAAATGGGTTTGCGATTGAAATTGTCGCTTGCGATTCACCCTGGTCGGGGATCGATACTCCAGAGGAATTAGAGCGTTTTGCCGCGGCCTGGTCTGGACCCGGGTATGCGGCGGAGGATTAAAAAACAGGATTATGAGCGACTGGATTGAAATCGAGAGAGACGACAGCCATATCCGGCGGGAGCGAGAGAAGGCCCGGCAGATGCGCAGCAGTCATTACTGGCAGCGCCTGCTGCAGAAAGGTGAGTGTCATTACTGCCATAAAAAATTTTCCGCCGCTGAGTTGACGATGGATCATGT
>JAGGTT010000143.1 GCA_021163565.1 Candidatus Tharpella sp. | reverse complement strand
TACCATCTATTGCAATTATGATTTCCGGATGGTCGCCATCGCCTCCCTCTGCGGCAGTATAACCTCCGCCATCATCGCCGGAGTCTGGCTCAAGAGAAAACTTAAAAAAATTCTTGATTCACCGGCAGGTGCTTGACTTTTACGAATCAAACGTTTTCCGTAAAAGAGTCGTTCCATAACTCCCGGAGAAATTTTCGCCAGTGTAGAGCCTGAAAATTCTGTTTTCTGGTATTTAATTCATCCTGGCTGACAATAATATAATTTTTAAACACATTTTCTTCCGCCAGGATTTTTAGTCCTTTAAAATCTCTGTCCGTAATTTTTCGACTCGCTTTCACTTCAACCGCGGTCTCCCGACCAATCAGAAAATCGACCTCGTGGCCATGGGTTGAACGCCAGAACCGCAACTCATCCCGTTTTCTCCTGTAACTCAGATAGGCTCTGATCTCCATGGCGATAAATTGTTCAAAACTCTTGCCATAAATATTTGAATTGCGGTCAAGAACTCTGGTTCCCGACAACATATGAGTGATACCAGGGTCGAAAAAATAGAACTTGGCGGTACTGACGGCCTTACGTTTTATCGACTCTTTCCAAGGCTGAATGAGGAAACCGACCAAAGTATCCTCCAATAACGCAACGTATTCAGTTACCGTAGAGGGCGGAACCTGACAATCATTGCCCAATTTAGTAAAATTAATTATCTCTGTATTAGACAGAGCCATAGTTCTAAGAAATCGCGAGAATGGCGGTAATTTACGAATGAGCCCTTCCGCCATAATCTCCTCTTTCAGGTAAGTGTTAACATACGCATTAAGCTCCTCTTCCGGATAATCACTTAAATAGACCGCAGGCAGGCCACCGTAACGAAGAAAACGATCGAGGTTAAAATCCGCAACCTCGATGTAGATAAAAGGAAAGAGACGGGCTTCCCAGACACGTCCAGCCAACAGGTTGGCATATCCTCGGCGCAATTTCCTGGCACTGCTGCCGGTTAGCAGAAATGTCAGTTTTTTACTTTCAATCAGTCGGTGGACTTCATTAAGGAGTTCCGGAATGCGTTGGATTTCATCTATCACAACAATTCTACCCCTATCAGCACTGATGATTTCTTCAAGTTCATGCGGCGCATCAAGTAATTTCAGATAGACCCTGGAATCAAGCAGGTCAATCACTGTAGCTTCGGCTCGCAACTGTTGTCTGATCAGGGTCGATTTTCCGGTTGCTCTGGGACCGAAAAGAAAGAATGATTTTTTCTGCAACAGCTCTGGCAGATTGAGTTTCCTGGCAATTTCCACGTTAAATCCTCACCTCTATTGTGATATTTACGGATAATCAGCAACAGTATCATGGATTTCAGGAATAATCAACTTCTAGTTAAAAAAATAAGAGAATAGCCTGTAACAATAGAAATCCGGCCCTTATTTAACTTCATTTAACTTGAATTGTTAGCCCCTTTTATGTGCCAAAATGACGCAACTTGACTTTTGACAAAAACTATGACATATATTCACCAATGTGCCAAAATGACACTTTAATGGAGGTTCTTATGAATGCAATTCGCCCCCGTATAACTGCTAGAGTTGATGCAGATACCCAAGGCTTACTCGCTCAAGCTGCCGCTCTTGCCGGCATATCCAGCATAAACTCTTTCGTGCTAAGTGCAGCGATAGAAAAAGCTAAAGAAATTATAGAGCGTGAACGCTCTCTCAAACTCTCTCAACGTGATGCTTTGATGCTTATAGAGGCCCTTGAATCTAATCCTAAGCCGAATACTCGTTTACAACAAGCCTCTCGACACTATAAAAATAAAATCCAATGATGATTACTGTTCCACTGGACAAAAACAAACATGACCGTAATGTTTTTAATTGTGAAGTTGAAGCCTTAAATTCATATATAAAGGTTATGGCAAGCCAACAGTCAAAAAAGGATAACACTCGTACATTTGTACTTGAAGACGACACTCATCAAGAACGTATTATTGGATATTACACATTAACTATGACATCTATCAACCTTGATGCCTTGTCAATAAAATTGAGGAAAAGACATCATAATGTCAGCGCTGGCGGATTAATTGCCAGATTAGCGGTTGATAAACGTTATAAAAAACAAGGTTATGGTGAGTGGTTGTTGATTGACTCTTTAAGAAAACTTTTATTTGCCAGTGAGACAGTTGCATTCCCATTGGTTATTGTTGACTCTAAAAGAGGCTCGGTTGAATTCTATGAAAAGTTTGGCTTCACTCCTTTTCAAGATATCCCCAATAAACTATTCATTACGATGGCAGAGATTCGAATGAGTTTAACCGAAGTCTTGTAATAATTTGGGCTAACGGCGCTAACCAGCCGCGCCGGAAACTTTAATTGAGTTTCGGCGGCTGTTCACGGTCTGCGTTTATGCTTTTGTTCGGCGATTTTTACCTATTGGTTCAAACTATCAAAGATTAAGATTTCACGCTTCCTATTCTGTCGTACGTGTCACAGCAGGCTTTTAAGAACATTCATCACAGATCTCTTTCTGTTCAACAGCACCGCTTTCACCTGTTTACCTTTAAACCCAAGGATATTTCCCATCAACTCAGAATCAACCTCCAACCG
>JAGGTT010000222.1 GCA_021163565.1 Candidatus Tharpella sp. | reverse complement strand
GGCATCGGGGTCTTGAAATCGTTACGAAAAATTTCACCCTGAAGATGTCGATTGCAGTTCCTCGATACGTTTGTTGATGGCATCGAGTTCATTATTAATGAGATTGGCCTGGTTTTTGAGCGTATTGAGCTCATCTTCAGGCTGCATGGTGTTAGGAACGTTGGTGGCGGAAGGATAAACGCCGCGCCATCCATATCCTCGTCCCTGGCCGAATCCCGGCCCTGGTCCGTACCCACCCCTGAAACCACGCCCTTGCCCGTATAGTGGTCGGGCATAACCGCCGCTTCCAGCGGGGTTGCAATATCCTCGTCCTCCTCCGGTCATCGGACCGGCACCCATGGGGCCACTTCCATTTAGTCCTGGCATAATATCTACCTCCTTTTTTTCAGTAGTGCCCGGTTTAAAAATTACATGGCATTTAAGCCGGACACTCTGATTTTATTAATGATAGGCTTTTTTATTAATTACCGCCATTCCAACCCCGGCGGTGCCTACCGTTTCCACGAGGCGGCATAGCGAAATGTCCGCCTTCGATTCTAAGAATTTTACCCATAACCAGTGCATCGGCAACCGAGGCCCGGGCTTCGGCCAGTATCCTTCCGAATGTCTGGCGGGAGACGTTCATCATACTGGCTGCCGTCTCTTGGTCAAGCCCCTGAAAATCAATCAGTCTAATCGCTTCAAGACCCTCCAGCGGGAGAATGCTCTCCCCTTGCCCCCATGGCGGGGTTCCGTCAGGGAAAAAGGCACCCACGACGGGACGACCCTGAATAGATCTGCGTTTTCTCGGTCTTGGCATCTCTTTCTCCTATTATGAGCGTATGACTATAACATAATCGCTATCGTCATCAATGTCAATAGTATTTTGAGCATACGACTAATATCTATCGCGAATAATTGCTGCCCGAACAAAAATTTGTACTCCGATTTTTTATTGTTTTTGCCGGCGCTACTGTGTATTATCTCTATGTTCCGTTGCATTTGCAATCTTAACCGGAGGCTTTATTATGCGGCAAGTTGAGTATCTGATCATCGGCGTAGGAACCGCCGGCCTGGGAGCTTACAGCCGGATCAGGCGGAAATCCAGGAGTCTGCTCCTTATACAACATGGCCCTTTCGGAACCACCTGCGCCCGGGTTGGTTGTATGCCGAGCAAAATGCTGGTGACGGCGGCCGAACTTGCCCACAATATAGATCACGGGAGCTATTTTGGTATCGATGGCGGCTACAAAGTTGATGGGAAAGAGGTTTTTGCGCGCCTGAAAAGAGACCGTGCGGAGAAGTTTGTCGGTGAAGTCTTAAGGGCAGTTGATAAGATTCCAAAGGAGATAATCATTCAGGGTGAGGCTCGATTTGTCGCCGAAAACAGGATTGAGGTAAATGGCGAGGAGATTGTCGCACAAAAGATCATCCTAGCCTGTGGCTCATCACCCTTTATCCCGGCCTCCTTGCAACCTCTGGCTGCTGAACTCGATACGTCGGATACGATCTTTGAGCTTGATGAACTTCCTCAATCTATTGCCGTCGTCGGCCTTGGCGTGATTGCGCTTGAGCTGGGACAGGCTTTTCATCGTCTGGGGGTACGCACGACCTTTTTTGGTCATAGCGGCCGGATCGGCCCTTTTACCCTCCCGGAAATGCAGACCGAATGCCTCAGGGTCTTGAGTCAAAAGCTTGATATTATTCCAGCCGGAAAATTTACTTCGGCCCGAAAAGAGGGAGCTCAATTTTTACTTGAATATAGAACCAAAGCCGGTGAAATGATAGTCAGGGAATTTGAACGGGTGGTTGTCGCCTCAGGCAGACGCTCGAATGTGCTCAATATGGATATCGATAGATCAGGTCTCAAACTCGATGGCCGAGGGCTCCCGGTTTACAACCCACAAACAATGCAGTGCGGAGATGCGCCTCTATACCTGACCGGTGATGCCAACGAAGATCTGCCGCTCTGGCATGAGGCCTACGCCGAAGGACGTATCGCCGGAGATAACGCGCTTATTTTTCCGGAAAGCAAACCGGTCAAGCGACTTGTGCCGTTGGGGATCTTTTTTTCCGATCCCCAGATTGCGATGGTAGGTAAAAAATATGCGGAGCTTGATCCGAATAAAATCGTTGTCGGCAAGGCCTTGTTTGCTAACGGCCCCCGACACAAGATCTACGATGAGCGTGATGGTCAATTCTCAGTTTTTGCCGAAAAAGAGAGTGGCAGAATCTTGGGGGCCGAGATATTCGGCAAGGGCGCGGAGCATTTCGCCCACTACCTGAGCCTTGCGATCACCCACAGTATGACAGTGCAGAATGTGCTGAAAGCCCCTTTCTATCATCCCTGCCTGGAAGAGGTTATGAAAGAAGCATTAAATCAGGCGCGGTTTCAGCTGGCAAAGTAGGATCTAAAAGTTTTGCCCCTTTTTTTCAAGACGCTACAGCAAACGACCAAACAAGTTTTATTGATGAAAGCTTCTAATCAAACAGGGCTCATTTTTGGTATGCTAACTTGAGTTTTAGTAAAAAACCTGTAATCGTGGTCAGTCGGTGTTTAGGTTTCGGTGTCTGCCGTTGGAATGGGGAAGTATTGGATTGTCGTTTGGTCGATGAGTTGAAAAACGAGGTCGATTTTATTCCGGTCTGTCCCGAATGTGAGATCGGTCTCGGCCGGCCGCGGCCGCCGATTCTTTTGGTGCAGAAAAATTCAGCTTTGACCCTGATGCAACCGGCAACCGGGCTTGACTTAACCTCCATGATGGTTACTTTTGCCGAAAAATTCCTGCAATCTCTCCCGCAGGTTGACGGTTTTTTCTTAAAGTGTAAATCGCCCTCCTGCGGCCTGGCCGGAATTCCGATTTATGACACTTTGGACGCGGAATCTCCACTCAATAAAAACGGTGCCGGATTTTTCGCCCAAGCCGTGCATAGATTTTTTCCCGATACTCCGAAAGTCGATGAAGAGTGTTCTGATAAAGAGAGTTTTCTGGAACTGTTCAAGTAACTCTTGGAATCATTGGAAGAATGCCCATATGTCTAGTTTTACCCGTTTAGATCCTGCTTCTCTTCAAGT
>JAGGTT010000139.1 GCA_021163565.1 Candidatus Tharpella sp. | reverse complement strand
GTCTTTCTTGCAGTCAGCGAGCTACTTAATTTCAGCCGGGCGGCGGAGAAGATTCATATCACTCAACCAACCGTCAGCGGCCACCTCAAAACCCTGGAAAGATATCTCAAGGTCGAACTGATCGAGCGCGGTCAACGCGAAATCCGTTTGACCCCGGCCGGTGAGTTGTTCCACCCCTTCGCCCGGCGAATCTTCGCTCTCCAGAAACGGGCCATCAGTGAAATGGCACTCTACGCCGGAGCCGAAACCGGCAACCTTGAAATCGGCGGCAGCAACACCCCCGGTGAATATGTCCTCCCCGCGGCCATCAGTCATTTCGGGACTCAGCACCGGCAAGTCAGAATAACCCTGAAAATCGGCGATAGCAACTCGATCACGAATATGGTCGGAGACGGTAAACTTGAACTCGGCCTGGTCGGTGCCCCCGCTCCGAAAAGTGATTTTATCTCACAAAGCTGCCTTGAAGATGAACTGATTCTGGTTGCCGGCCCCAAACTTATAACAAACCTGCAGATTCCGAAGCAAATCACCCTGAACGAACTCAAAAAAGTGCCCTTTATCATTCGCGAAAAAGGTTCCGGCTCCCGCCTAATACTGGAATCAGCCTTGCATAAAATGGGACTCAACCGACTCAGCGAACTGAATCTGATTGCCGAAATGGGCAGTGCCGAGGCCATCAGACAGACCTTGAAAAACAATCTCGGAGTCGCTATAGTCTCTAATCTTTCGGTCGATGAAGACCTTGAAAGTGGCAAACTGCAAAAAATCATGCTGCCGGGTGAAGCGATCCGCCGGCCGTTCTACCTGATCTCCAATAAAGCCCGAACACTCTCACCCCTGGCCGTAGCCTTCAGCGAGTTTATCTTGAAAATACACGCAAAAAGATCTTAATATCTTTTAGAATAACACCTCGGGCAGACCCATCATATCGAGCAGATCATAGACCCCGGAAGGCTGTCTTATAATCCAGCGAGACCCTCGCAAAGCACCTTTGGAAAAAGGTTCCAGAGTCTGACAACTATGCGTAACCTCAAGACTCTCTCCGGATCCGGCAAAGATTATCGTGTGTTCACTGTTCAAGCTGCCGCCCCGAATACTGGAGATCGCGATCTCCTTTCGCGGCCGCTCGCCGAGCAGACCCCAGCGCGAGTTATGCCGTAAAGATTCAGCTAAAGACCAGCCCCGCTTTTCCGCTACTATCTGGGCCATAATCAAAGCGGTACCGCTCGGGGCGTTGCGTTTGTTGCGATGATGTTTCTCGACTATCTCGATATCAATTGTATCATGCGGCAGTACCTTGGCGGCGTTGCCCATCATGCGCCAGGCCAGATTCATCATCAGACTCATATTCGGGCTCAGCAAAACCGGCACCGGATAAAGAATTTCAGCTAACTTATCGAGTTGCTCTGCCGTAAAACCGGTGGTTCCGATAACCATCGGTTTCTGGTTTGTCGCGGCCCACTCCGCGAGTCTGAGGGTGGCATCGGGCGAGCTGAAATCGACCACGACATCGAGACCACCTCGACCAGCTACCGCTTCAAGCTGGGTAAAATTTTCATCCGCCACCGGATGAGCCGCAATCGGCAGGGCCTCAACACCTTCGATCTTTTCAAGAAAATCCATAAAGGCGCTGCCCATCCGCCCAGAAGCTCCGGCAACTGCTATATGCAACATAATCGTCTATCCTTTTCTTCTCAAACCCAACTGAAATACAAATAGCTATCTATTTGAAAACGTTCTGATAAAAGCACTTATTTGCGGCAAGCAACGCCCGCATCAGGCTATATTTTACGCCCAATTTAGACTTCAGACTTAAGACTTCTATCCAACAGATCGGTTACCGCCTGATGCGGATCCTTGCCCTCTTCCAGAATTTTGTAAACCTGCTCGGTGATCGGGGCTGAAACCTTCAGTTTAGCCGCCAGTTGATAGGTGGAAATCGTTGTTTTGACACCTTCTGCCACCATATTCATCCCCGCCAGGATATCCTGCAAAGATCGCCCCCGACCAAGTTCGAGACCGACACTCCGGTTACGTGAAAGATCTCCGGTACAGGTCAGCACCAGATCACCCATTCCGGCGAGACCGGCAAAAGTCTGTCTCTCGGCTCCGGCGGCAACTCCCAGACGGGTCATCTCGGACAAACCCCGGGTAATCAACGCCGCTCGGGTATTGGAACCGAAACCTAAACCGTCGGCAATTCCCGCAGCCAGAGCCATGACGTTTTTCAGAGAACCACCAAACTCGACACCGATCACATCAGAGTTGGTGTAGACCCGGAAAAATTCACCGCTGAAAACTTTCTGCACAAGCTCGGCAATCGCCACATCTTCCGCCGCGACGACTACCGCCGTTGGCAGCCCTCTGGCAACTTCGCGAGCGAATGAGGGCCCGGAAAGAAAAGCCAAATCAGCCTTACGCCCAGCGGCTTTAAGTTCTTCGCTGATCACCTGCGACATCGTCATCAGGGACTCATTTTCAATCCCCTTTGAGGCTGAAACCAAAATCCGACCATCTTCAAGATGTAGCAGCAACTGTCGCAGTATCTGCCGCATCAGTTGTGAAGGCGGCACCAGCAGAATCAGCTCTTTGCTTTTAACTACTTCGACAAGTGAGTTGGTAAACTCAAGCTCTTCATGAAGACTTATATCGGGCAGGTAGAGATCATTCTCTTTGGTTTCGCGCATCCGTAAAACCAGATCAGATTCATAGGCCCAGAGCGTCACCCGGTGCCCGATCCGGGCCAGAAGATCAGCCAGAGCCGTACCCCAACTGCCCGCGCCCACAACCCCGATATCCATATCAGACCTCATTTAAAAGTTAACTGAGCCTCTTTGTCAAATCAGCTCGTATTCACGCAAAACCTGGGCCAGACGTTCACGGTTGGCGGGAGCCAGCGGAGCCAGCGGCAGCCGCAGTTCATCTTCAATCTTACCCATCATTGCCACTGCACTTTTCACCGGCACCGGATTGGTTTCGATAAAGAGCGTTGTACACAATTTCTGTAGTCGGTGATGCAGCTTTTGAGCCCGGGCAAATTCACCGCCGGTAAAGGCATCATAAATGCCGGAGATCAGTGAGGGCATAATATTGGCCGTCACCGAAATAACCCCGCGGCCGCCGATACACATCTGCGGAAAGAAGGTAAAATCATCACCCGACAAAAGATCGAAATCTTCACCGCAGCAGGCAATAATTTCTGAGGCCCGCTGCATCGATGCGGTCGCCTCTTTAATGCCGACAACATTCGGCAACTCCGCCAGCCGACCAACCGTTTCCGCGAGCAGATCAACACTCGTCCGACCGGGCACGTTATAGAGAATATTCGGGATATCAACACTTTCGGCAATCGCCTTGAAATGCTGATAAAGACCTTCCTGCGAAGGTTTGTTGTAATAAGGGGTAATCAGGAGAACACCATCCGCACCGACATCCTTGGCATACTGAGTCAGACGGATCGATTCCGCGGTATTATTGGATCCGGTACCGGCGATAACCGGCACTCTACCGCCGACCGCATTGACCACAACATTGATCACCTGATGATGTTCCTCATGCGACAGAGTTGCCGACTCACCGGTCGTTCCGCAGGGAACAATCGCATCAGTGCCGCCCTCTATCTGAAATTCAACCAGCTCTCTTAAAGCGGTTTCGTCAACTGCGCCATTCTTAAACGGGGTAACTATCGCTACCATTGCTCCAGCAAACATCACTAACTCCTTAATCT
>JAGGTT010000157.1 GCA_021163565.1 Candidatus Tharpella sp. | reverse complement strand
GGCTCAAACTGCAACGGCGGCAGTCACCGAGATCTTGAAGAATTGCGGTCAGAGCTTTTTTCGGGTCATGTTTTTCAACTAGAATCCCGGCATTTTTCAGCTCCCGCTGGCGTTCAAGATGGGCTTTCAATTGGACCAGATCGTTATAAATTTCAGACATTCTTAAAATACCTGTTTAACTTTTAGGCCAGCAGCCGCCGCTTCTTTTTCAATTTCAGCATATGGTCGAGGATGACGCCGGCGACATTCTCTTTACTCATTAAAGGAAAGTCGGTCATCTGGCCGTCCCGGTCGATAATACATATTATATTAGTATCAACACTGAACCCGGCTCCGGGAGCGGTAACATCATTGGCAACAATCATGTCCAGATTCTTGCGTTTTATTTTACCTTGAGCGTGGTCGAATAATTTATTGGTTTCCGCCGCGAATCCAACCAGAAAAGGTTTGTCAGGGCGTTTGCCGAGTCCGGCGAGAATATCAGGATTAGGCTCAAGCTCGAGACAGTAATTACCATCCCGCTTGATCTTTTCCGCCGCCTGTTCAGCCGGTCTGAAATCGGCCACCGCGGCCGCCATGATAACCGAGGTGACGCCATCCAGATTTTGATCAATGGCATCTGCCATCTCAAGCGCAGTTTTACAGTTAATGACTTTGATGCCCCAGTTTTCAAGTTCAGCGCAGGGGCCGGCGACCAAGATAACCTCGGCCCCGCGCCGGCGGGCGACGGCGGCCAGATTATATCCCATTTTACCGGAAGAACGGTTGGTTAGACAACGGGCCGGATCGATGGCCTCTTCAGTCGGACCGGCACTGATCAGAATCTTTTCTCCTTGCAGATCATTCGGGCTTAAAAGGGCTTTAATCTCGTCCATGATGGCATCAATATCGGCAAGTTTTCCCCGGCCGACGACGCCGCAGGCGAGTTCACCTTCAGCCGGCTCCATGAAATTATAGTCCATTTCCTTGAGATCACTGATATTCCTCTGAACTACCCGGCTGGCCCACATATTGGTGTTCATGGCCGGAGCGAAAAGAACCGGAACCCGAGTGGCCATAACCATCGTAGTCAGAAAATCATCGGCTATACCATTGGCGATTTTCCCGATGATATTAGCGGTTGCCGGGGCAATTACCAGGAGGTCGGCCCGGCTGGCTAAAGATACATGGCCGATCTCAGATGAGGCGAAGAGGGTGAAAATGTCGGTTGTGACAGGATTTCCGGAGAGGGTTTGAAAGGTTAGAGATCCGACAAACTCGGTAGCACTTTTAGTCATGATGACATTGACATTGGCACCGTATTTTGTAAGCTCTCTCAGAAGCAGGACTGATTTATAGGCGGCGATTCCACCGGTGACCCCGAGCAGGATCTCTTTTCCTTGCAGCATAGGCCGAAATGGTCTCCATTATTTAGTGGTTCTAAGTTGATTGACGTATGGCAGTAATCTAGAGTATTCTGATTGTCGGGTAGTTGCACTTCTAAAAAGGCAATTTTTCAACGTACCCTTAAATTCATAACGTAATTTTATCTCTATTACAAGGAGATTATAAATAGATTGATGGAATATATTTCATATTTATCTGAATTTCCCTTCTGGCCCTATCTCATACCGCCGGTGGCCGGGGCGATAATCGGTTATTTTACCAACTATCTCGCCATTCGTATGCTCTTTCGGCCGTTACATAAAAAATATTTTTTAGGGATAGCCATACCCTTGACTCCTGGGATAATTCCGGCCCGGCGCCGGGATCTGGCCCGACGGATTGGTGATATGGTTGGCGACCATATTCTGACCCGGGCCGTTATTTTTGAGAAGCTGCAGAGTCCGGCGGTTGATGATGCTCTGTTTCGCTGGGTGACGGAGCAGTCTCAGCAGGCTATGGAGAAAGACCTGGGTTCTCCGGTAAGTTTGATCCCGGAGAAATTTACCTCAGCGTGGGAAAGCTGGTGGGGGCGGGGCTGGCGGCAAGCTTACGTCGTAGTTGACTGGATAGTAGAACACCCGGATTTGAAACTGCTCATCAAGACTCCGGTCCAGGAGTTTTCAAGACGCCTGCTAGCTGCTGATCTGGATGATCTGCTACCGGCAGAATTACGTCGTGAACTCTCCCTGAAACTGCCGGATTTGTTGCGGGAAGGGTTAACTTCAAACTATATTCAGGAGTGGCTCGGAGGAGAAATTGACCGGATTACTCATGATTTTATGACCTCTGAAAAGTCCCTCGGCGAAATTTTGCCGGCCCAGTTGCAAACCTCGGTTATGCAGGAGATACATCGTGAATTACCGGATCTTTTGACCCGGTTCAGCCGCCTGCTCTATGACCCGGATATTCGAGCCGGGTTGAAGCGGCGGCTCCATAAAGGTATCAATGTCTATATCGAAAATATGGGCTTCTGGCAGCGCCTGTTGACAAGCTTTGCCTTGTCAGATGATGAAATAAAGGAAAAAATTGACAAACTGGTTGATGATGTAGCTCAGGATCTTGCCATATCTTTGCAGCAGCCGGCGTGGCAGGAGAAGGTTTTTGACCTTTTGTCGGAAAGGATGGCGGCTTTTCTGGCTTTGTCGCCGGCGGCGCTCTCCGATCGTTTTTCATTCGTTCGGGTCAGTCAGGGAATGGGATTGCTCAAGGGCCAGTTGCTGAATCAGCTTACATCGAAAACGTGGAGTGCACGTCTGGCCCGAATGCTGGAGGAATTCTGCGGCCCGTTCATGCATCAACCTTTGGCTGAAATCCTGGCCGGTGTCGGCGTGACAGATGCTGAGGGTCGGATGAGTGAGAATATTTCCAAGCATATTCTGCGGGCTCTTAAATCAAATCAGGTGAAACGTCGTCTGGCGGTAGTTGTGGCTCTTCGTTTTAATCAATGGCTGAAGAATTATCAGCTCGGCCGCCTGTCCCGTTTCCTTCCAATTTCACTGCATGAACCGCTGGTTGATCTGTTATGTCAGTTTGCCCGGCGGCAGTTGGTCGAAGAGCTGCCGCGTTTAAGTGGCCGGTTTGAGATCAAAGGAGTGGTTGAAGAGCGGGTTAATCAACTGCCGGTAATCAAGGTGGAGGAGCTTCTTTTGAGTGTGATGCGAGACCATTTCATTTACATCAATATCTTCGGAGCTTTGGTTGGAGCTTTGATCGGCGGGGTGCAGGTCTTACTCTTCTGGGTTGCCGGCCGGTAGCCCGGGGCGTACCTTAAACACAGTCTCTTTACGAATGGCGACCGTTCCTGGTTTAGCCCCGCGCGGTTTGCTGACAAATTTGGCCAGGGTTGCGGTGACCGGTACTATCCCACCGTTTCGGGCCTTACTGTGCCAGGCCGCAACCGCGGCCGCCTGTTCCAGCATCTCCTTATCGGGACTCTCTTTGATTCCTTCCGGGGCCTGTAAAATTACGTGGCTGCCGGGCATGCCACGCACATGGAACCACCACTCATACGGTTTTGCGGTTTTCAGGCTGAGCCGGTCATTGTCATGGTCGCTGTGGCCGGCGATAATCGTCCAGCCTCCTGCCAGCGGGTATTCATAAACCTTAGGTTCTCTTTTTTTCATAGTTTTTACGCATAATATTCATATGTTATTAAAATTCGCATTCGGTGCGATTGGCATATTGTCTCAGCATGTCCGGATTTATGATGTTAAAGAGGTTATGCACATCAGGCTCTTTTGCCGGAGCGATAAATTTTTTAGCAGTGAAAATCTCGATGGCGCTGGATAGTCTCTCGGTACTGTAGTCAGGATTCGCATTTTTGAGATCATTAACTGAAAAACGATCCGCTTCACTGGTGTCAAGGGAGTCACTGTAAAAAAGAATCATCTGTGCGACCTCATAGGTTGAGGTCGGGTGGATGCCGTCACGAACTCGGTTCATCAATTCATAGCTGAACTCTTCAAGGTCAGGGAGATTGTCCGGAGTGACAGTTATGGGTAGGCCTAGATTGACGTGGATGGCCGTATCTTTAATGTGGCCGTATTCACGATTGAGATTTGCCAGCTCCTGGATCAGATCGCTGTAGCTGATATTTATCCCTTTGCGGCTCTCCTCAATGGCCAGATCTTCAGGTACCGAAGTGTAGGAGATTGAAAGCGGGATAAAGTGAACCTGGCGGTGTTCAGTTTTGACAAATTCGAAGATATTTTTGATGATTCCCACTTTAGGAGTCATGATCTTGCCGTTGCGAGAGCGCCCACCTTCGGGGTAGAAGAGGTAGGGCTCGTTGTGGATCCACATATACTGGTTATGTTGTTTGAACGTCTCAATATAGACAGGGTTGCCAAGCCACTTGATCTTTTTTTCGATCATATCATCTCGTTTGATCTGGCAGACATTAATTTTGGGAAGGATCTTTTTTGAGATGCCGTGATAGAGATTGCTGCCGCCGATAACTACCGGTGAGATAATGGCGGCCCGGTTCAGGGCGAAAAGAATCGGCAGGTGGTCGGCATTGGATACATGATTGGCAATAAAAAAGACCGGCTCTTTTCCAATCAGGTTGGCAAGTTCATTTATGGTTCCGGTTTCAGTTTCAACCGCCCGGATTGAGCCGACGAAATTATTGAAGAGCCGTTTTGCCAGGGAGCGGAAAAGGATCAGGAACACCGGGTCGAAATCGGGAGCTATATCTTCGAGATAGAGAGACGAGAGGAATCGTATAACATCAGGGCCATCAAGTTGTTTAAGCTTTTCAGTACGTTGCTGAATATTATTAATGGAATTTATAAGTCTTTTATGGCGTCCGCCAACACTGCCTTCAGCCCGGCTTTTGAGCTTGCGTAAGAGAAGATTGTCGTGCATCAGCTGTAAATTTTTAGCTTCAAATACCGAGAGATCGCCGAACATGCCTTCCCGGCCATAGTCAGCCAGCAGATGCTTGGTTACCGCTTGAATAAGTCGCTTTCGTTGAATGCGGTTTTTATTAACCGCAAAACGGTTAACCAGCCGAATTAGAATCGGGCTTCTGCTGGTACTTATGATTAAATCGATAATACTGCTGATATTCATGGTCGGTTTTTTAATCTTGATAAAATTGAGGCTTTTTTAAAGCCGGTATTTTTCGCGCAGTGATTGAGAGAGGTTGATCAGGCTGGTAAAAGCCTGGTTGACGGTCTTCTGTTTATCCGGATTAATCAGACAGCAGGTTGCCGGCGACAAAAGACTTCGTGAAAGTAGCAGTTCGCGATCCAGGCCCTCGGCGTAGAGCCCTTCCCAAGTTGTTTCCAGCAGTTTAATCAAGGTTTCATGATTCTCTTTCATGAAGGGCTCGACATTGGTCGGAACCACGCCCCAGACAATCGTGCCCCCGCGTTCAATGAAATTGATGATCGATTTTTTATAGAGGGGTAGTATCATGGCGTTGGTATAGAGATCGATTGAAACAATATCCATATCAAAGCCGAAGAGAAAATCCCAATCCGGGTTGCCGCAGAGATGGATACCACGAGGGCGCTCTATCATATTGAAAAGATTGGTCATATCCTCTTTGGCCAGGACGTCGCTGTAGCCCGACATGGCGTTGAAAATGAATTGCAGACCGGGTTCATCAATAAACATGAAGGCGTTGGCGTTCCTCTCTTTTAGCCGTTTTAATTGGATGTTGACCCGTTTAGCCATAAACTCATAGAGAAAAGGGCGGACAGTATCATCAAATAGAATCGGTCGGTCATTCTCGTTTTTGACAAAAAAACCAAAGCTTACAGGGCCTTCCAGCTGGCCGCGAATCGCAGGCCGATCTTTTAAGTCAAGCTCTAAGAAACGTTGGTAGACAACCGAATATTGTTTGCTGACATCAAAATATTCCGGCTCATCATAGTGGCTTAGAGTCTCTTCAAATTCATCCACAAATTTGTCGG
>JAGGTT010000176.1 GCA_021163565.1 Candidatus Tharpella sp. | reverse complement strand
TATCATCCTCACCAAGGATGTTCTCGACTTCAATGCCCATTTCGGGATTGGGGAGAGCCTGAGCCTGTTGGGTCTCTCCCTGTCGGGCTTCAATCTGACCGGAGAAAGTCTGTAACTCAGGATTTTGTCTGAGGGCCAGGGTCAAAGCTTCTTCTAAAGTCAATGCGGTCGTTGGCGACAGGGGCAAAACCGGATAGTTTTGGCTCTCTTTGTTAAAACTTGCCGCCGCCGGGAGGTCAGTTCGGAGCCGTGTTTTTCCGGGGCGCTTTTGATCCGTATTTGCGGCCCCGGCAATTCCGCTGCTGAGCAGGGAGATGAATAAAGCCAGAAAGAACTTTTTGATGCTCATATCTCTTTCTCCAAGTTTGATTGCGATAATTTAATTTTTAAATGTGCGGGCAACGCCCAGAAAATATAGCTAAGAGCTGTATTTAACGTTGAAACGCTTCTGACCGGAACACAAGCTGAGCCGGGTCCTAAGTCTCAGAAAGACCGGTCGCATTGCTGGTGATGATTTTGCCTGGTGAGAGGGGGATTTTGCAGATTGAGAACGGCTGCGTGCAGCTGGAACCGGCCGGGATGATATGTCCGGGTTCAGAGTCTACATTCAGGTTCAATACTCACTAACGGCAGAATCGGCCGGCAGCTGGAACTCAAATCAGAAGGATGGTGCTTTTTAGATAGGTAAAAGATGGGTCAATCATAAAGGGTTGGGAAGAAGCTTGCGAAAGGGCGTTCGCGGGTTGCGCAACCTGAATTTGGAATCCGGCTGGAAGTTGCGGTTTGGCAATGAATTTAATTATAGCGTTGACCGGCTCATTGCGGGGAGCGAAGAGCTGGAGTGAAACTTCAAAATCGTCACAGGTGCTACAGTGGTTATGTCTTAAAATGGGAGATGTCTGACTTTTATGTTGTGCTGGTTGGTGGTGCCGTTGCTGACCGTGCAAATGTTCACCGGAACAGTGGCCGTTACTGCCGTTATGCATAATCTCCAGTGACACATCACCGCTCTGCTCGAGACAGATTACAGCCCGACCGGAACCGCTGCCGAAAGAGCAGAAGCAGGCGATAACCAGAGACCAGATAATAAGTTTTCCAAAAAGTGAGTGCGGCAATTTATCAACTCTATTTTAAGTAAAGTTTGAACCATGTTCAGTTCTCGGTTCAGTCGGTTCAGACCGGAACCGCCGCTCTTCTTAATTAATCTCTCTATTTTTGTCAAGTATTTTCAGTTTTTGGTAATAGTTTTGGTTTTTGTCGGTCAGCTAGTGAAAAAAATCAAAGATATTTCCCTGCGTACTGGTGTCTGGTTTATAGACCCCAGTAAACTTACAAACAGTACATTTTGTAAAAAGATTGACATGAGTATAATCATTAGATTAATTAATGATAAATGAGTTTGGTAAATGCCGATGTTTACCTCTTTATCTGTTGTCTTATGGGACTTCATCACAGGATTATTTTTTAACTACAGGGGTCCGAAAATGCGGATATGGCGTATCTTCAGTGATGTTCAGGGAGAAACACATTTTTCCGAACGCGAGATTGAATTACGGGATGCCGGTTCTATCGGGCTGCTGTCAGGGTTGGAATCGGCCAGCGGTATAATCTTTCGCGAAACTTCAGAGAGCTATAACTATCTCTGGCACAACACTCCCCGGCGCCAATATGTGATTATTCTTGCCGGGCAGGTTGATTTTACGGTTTCGGATGGGGAGTGCCGTCGTTTTGGGCCGGGTGAAGTGGTTCTCCTGGAAGATACGTCGGGCAAGGGGCACTGCAGTCGGGCGGTTGCTGGTGAGCGGCGGCAGTCGATTTTTGTCACCCTTGATTAACTGGGAAGAAAAAAATAAATCAGTGCCATTTTGGAGTAATGCGATGAAATATTTTGTAAGCTTTTTCTTGTTAATCGGAATGTTCCTGATTCCGGTAACGGCTACAGCCCATACCACGATTCTTATTCCGCAGATTGATAAAAATGGCGAGAAGAGCGTCAAGGTTCTCCATTTTCATCCGGCTACCGGTTCGGGTCTTATGGGAATACGTTTAGGAGTTGAAGATACAAAAGAGCTCAAAGGATTGGAGTCGATTTTTTTAATTTATGAAAAGGAAGAAAAAAAACTAGATGCGGTTGCTATCCCCGATTATTATACGGTGAGAGGAGAAAGAAGAGAGACATATACAATTCCAGTAAACCGGGAAAGCGGTTTTTTAAAGCCCGGTGACTACGTTATTGTCGTAAAGCATAAAGCTCACTGGAAAAAATATGAGGGTCTCTACAGGCAGAAAGTCGCAAAATTTTGCCTTAATTATTTGGTTGGTATCAATAGCTGGTCAAACCGGGTACTCAAAAATATGCCTGAAATCATACCCTTAGTTCAGCCGGACAGGGTGTCTGCCGGAACTCTTTTCCGGGCTGAAGCCATCAATGAAGAGGGCCAACGAATTCCTCATGCAAAGATAAATATTGAATATCTCAACTATAGATTAAGAGATGCAGTACTGGATACAACTGCAGCCGGTTTCATTGATGAAAATATTGCAGATATTACTATTTTTACTGACAGCAGCGGGAGTTTTTCATTTATTCCTACAAGAGCAGGACTCTGGACATTCACCCTTGTGGATGGAGATAGCGATAAATTGATACAAGGGAAAGAGCTTGCGTACGATTCCTCTATTTCAATACTGGTTAAATAGATGGGAGGGACTTATTTCTTACTTTCCTTGGTGCCAGCATGTTGATTGATAAATCTCGCTAACTTACTATTATCATTGAGAATATAACGTGCCACTGACTTTTCAAACTATAAATCACGGCAGTATTGCTTTCGGTTTTTTCAACATTGAATCAGACATGCTGCTCCTGCAGCAGTACTTTTTCTTTGCTGATGATTTCTGCCGTCATATT
>JAGGTT010000275.1 GCA_021163565.1 Candidatus Tharpella sp. | reverse complement strand
GCGACTGGGTTACCAACGTCGTCGATACCCACTATATTATCGGTTCGGTTGTCGGGCCGCACCCCTATCCGGCGATGGTACGTGATTTTCAACGGATTATCGGGGTCGAAACCCGGCAGCAGATTCTGGCAATTCGTAAAGTCTTGCCGGATGTGATCTTTGCCTGTGTCGGCGGAGGCAGTAACGCAATTGGTATTTTTCATCCATTTTTAGAGGACGATCTGCAGCTGGTCGGGGTTGAGGCGGCGGGTTCGGGGATTGCCAGCGGGGCGCATTCGGCACCGCTCTCGGCGGGTCGGCCCGGAGTTTTACACGGTTCGATGAGTTATCTTTTGCAGACAGAGGATGGCCAGATTGAGGAAGCGCATTCAATCTCTGCCGGCCTTGATTATCCCGGGGTCGGGCCGGAACATAGTTTTCTTAAAGATCAGGGCCGGGTCCAATATATCTCGGTAACTGATGATGAAGCACTTAAGGCGCTGCGTCTTTTATGCCGGGTTGAGGGGATTATCCCTGCTTTAGAGAGCGCTCATGCTTTGGCCGGAGTGATGCTGGAGGCGGAACGTCTCAAGGATAAAATCGTTATTATCAATCTTTCCGGCCGGGGTGATAAAGATGTTGCAACGTTGGCGGGTCTGGAACAGGGAGAGGGCGAGTGATGTCAAGATTAGATGAAAAATTTCAAAAACTGAAAAAATCCGGGCGTAAAGCCTTGATAACTTTTATTACAGCCGGAGACCCCGATCTTGATGCAACCTGTGACCTGGTGGTTACGTTGGCTGATGCCGGAGCCGATATTGTTGAACTCGGGGTGCCGTTTTCGGATCCTTTAGCCGATGGCCCGACGATTCAGAAGGCCTCGGGCCGGGCCTTGGCACAAGGGGTTACCTTAAAGAAAATTTTGGCCACAGTTACAAAAATTAGGCAGCGGACTGATATTCCCTTAGTCTTAATGTCATATTACAACCCGATTTTCAGTTATGGTCTGGAACGATTTGTTAAGGATGCAGTTGCAGTCGGGGTTGACGGAGTGATTGTTCCGGATCTGCCCCTGGAAGAGTCATTACCTTTGCGAACTTTAAGTGCCGGTAAACTGGCGGTGGTTCCTTTGGCGGCTCCAACAACAACGGCTGCGCGCCTTAAGGAAATTGTTGCCGCCGGCAGCGGTTTCCTCTATTATGTAACTGTAACCGGAATTACCGGAACCCGTACCAGCCTACCGCCGGAACTTACCGCAACTCTGGATCGGGTCAAAAAGATTGCCGGTGATCTGCCGCTGGCCGCAGGTTTCGGAATTTCAACTCCGGAGCAGGCCCAGCATATCGGCCGCCACAGCGATGCGATTATCGTCGGTAGTGCCCTAGTTGAAATTATTGCCAATTCAGGTGCGGCAGCCGGCGGCCGGGAAAAATTATCTAGTTTTGTTAAAACTCTGCGTCAATCTCTGGATGCCGTATCTGATTACTGATTTTATCACTCTGGACATTCGAAAAAAAATCCCATTGGTGAAGGCATTATACTTGACAAGGTTATTGGGTTATGGCAATAGAGGGGAATCTTCCGCACCCGCACAGCTACCGTGAGCGCAGTTACAGAAGATTCGCCGGTGCCGCCGGCATCTCTTTTGCGGTTAAGGTGGAAGAGAGCGATCTTTGGATAAATGTTCTGCAGCCGGGTGCCAACGCTGCTGAGTTGAAGAGTCTGGCTTACGAGAGACTGCTTCACTACCGTACTCAACTTAGCGCTTTTTTGTTGAGATATCCCGACTGGGGAACCACCCTTAAGCCGGTTGCGGCCGTTGATTACTCTTTTGCACCGATATTGGTGCGGCAGATGATGGCGGTTTCGGAAACCGCCGGAGTCGGCCCGATGGCCGCTGTCGCCGGGGCCTTGGCTGAGGCGGTGGGTCATGATTTAAGCGGTGATTCAATCGGGGTCGTGGTTGAGAACGGTGGCGATATTTTTCTGGCCGGGAGGTCGGAGTATCGACTCGCAATTTTTGCCGGCAGTTCACCGCTGAGTGGCCGGTTGGGGATCAGGCTTGTAAACTCTTCTCCGTTCAGTTGTGGTGTCTGTACTTCCTCTGGGCGGATTGGTCATTCGTTAAGTATGGGCCGGGCTGATGCGGTGACAATTGTTGCTGAAAATGCAGCCCTGGCTGATGCCGTAGCCACGGCAACGGCTAATC
The DNA here is from genome assembly GCA_021163565.1 of Candidatus Tharpella sp. Taxonomy (GTDB): domain Bacteria; phylum Desulfobacterota; class Anaeroferrophillalia; order Anaeroferrophillales; family Tharpellaceae; genus Tharpella. The sequence continues at coordinate 2,062 of JAGGTT010000275.1, read as the reverse complement.
GGGTTTGTAACAAAAATGATATTACCGCAGCCGTTGATAAAGCTCTGACTTTAGACGGGGTGACCGGCGCGGTGGCGGTTTACGGTGATAAACTAGCTGCCGGTGGTCAGCTCGAATTGATAAATCTATAATCTTGCGGATGGAATTAAATTTGTTCCCGCATTAGGACTTTTATGAAACGTATCTATGTTCTGCACTTCACCCAGAGCAATTACGATAAGCCGATTGTTTATCAGCTTATCAAAAATTATGACCTTATCATAAATATTTTACGGGCCGTAATTCTGCCGCGCCAAGAGAGTTATCTCGTGCTTGAGATCGAAGGTGAAGAAGATCTTATCAATAAGGGTCTGGATTACCTGCGGGAGAGCCAGGTCGCGATCGAATCAATCCGGAAAAGTGTTAAGCGAAATGAAGAAATTTGTACCAGTTGCGGAGCCTGTACGGCAATTTGTCCGGTTGGGGCGCTCTACATTGAGCGGCCCTCAATGAAGGTTCTTTTCGCACCTGAAAAATGCAGTGCCTGCGGTCTCTGCGTAAACGTCTGCCCGCCCCGGGCCATGGAGGTAAACTTTTGAAACTTTCCACTAAAGGTCGCTATTCAGTAAGAGCAATGGTTTCGCTCGGAATTATGTCTGATTCTCATTCAGGGCCGGTTTCCCTGAAACAGATCAGCGAAGTCGAGGGTATCTCGGTAAGTTATCTGGAGCAGCTTTTTGTCCATCTGCGACGCTCCGGCCTGGTTAAAAGTGTCCGGGGTCCCGGCGGCGGCTATCTTTTCGCCCGTGATCCGAAAACGATCTTTATCAACGAGATCATGGCGGTGGTTAAAGAGTCGATCAATCCGGTGGACTGTAAAAACTGTGAGCATTATGATGAGGCCGCCTGTGCCTCCGGTGAACTTCGCAATGCCTGTTGTGTGACCCGGCCGATGTGGGATGAGCTGGATGAGATAATCGGCACCTTCTTACAGGGTATCTCTCTGGCCGATCTGCTTAAAGGACTTGAACAATAGGTCGCCGGATGTCTGCTGCACAACTTTATTTTGACTACAATGCCACGACCCCGGTAGATCCTGAAGTCCAGAAGATTATGGCAGATGTTGCCCGGGATATTTTCGGCAACCCTTCCAGTGCCCACTGTTTCGGGCGGCCGGCAGCGCTGATTATGCAGTCAGCCCGGCAGCAGGTAGCCGATCTTCTGCGAGTAAAAGCTGAAGAGATCTACTTTACTGCGGGTGGTACTGAAAGTGACAATCTGGCTCTGAAAGGAGTGGTTTTGCCGCTGCTGTTAAAGGGCATACGGCCGCATGTTATTATCTCCCAGGTTGAACACCCTGCAGTTTTAGAGAGTTGCCTCTTTCTTGAGCGCTTCGGGGCTGAGATAACCCGGCTTGGGGTTGCTGTCGATGGTACTTTAGATCCAGATCAGGTAGCTGCCGCAATCAAAGATGAAACGGTACTGGTTTCATTGATGCTTGCCAACAACGAAACCGGAGTTATCTTTCCACTGTCTGAGATTGCAGAGATTACCAAAGCCCGTGGTATTCTGTTGCATACCGATGCGGTGCAGGCCTTGGGAAAGATCGAGATTGATGTTAATGAGCTCGGCGTTGATATGCTCTCACTTTCCGGTCACAAGATTTACGCCCCCAAGGGGGTTGGGGCTCTGTGGGTACGGGATGGGGTTTTACTTGAGCCTCTGTTGCATGGGGGCGGTCAGGAACAAGGCCTTCGCAGTGGCACGGAAAATCTGGACGGTATGGCAGCTTTAGGATGCGCCTGTGAAATCCTTGCCGCTGGCATGACGGAGGAAGGCCACCGGATTAAGTGCTTACGGGATGAGATTGAATCTGAACTTGACAATGCCCTGGATCAGCAGCTGGTCTTTCACGGTCATCGGCAGTTAAGGGTTCCAAATACCATTTCATTAAGTGTGCCTTATATCGATGGTGAATCTCTGCTGGCTCACCTTGATCTTGAAAATATCGCGATCTCTGCGGGTTCGGCCTGTTCCAGCGGCGAGCATATCGGATCGCCTGTTTTACGGGCTATGGGTGTGG